>JAOBWQ010000142.1 GCA_025463425.1 Ilumatobacteraceae bacterium
AACGTGATCTCCGCCGGCGCCTACCTGCCGTCGACCGGTACCGCGATGTACGCGGCCGCCAAGCTGGCGCTGCTGTCCTACACCCGCACGACGGCGGCCGAGTTCGCGACGCGTGGCATCCGCGTCAACGCGATCGCACCCGGCACGGTCGAGACCGACATGGTCACCAACAACACGCCAGAGGCGCAGGACCGGATGGCTCAGGCCAGCTTCATGCGGCGGATGGCCAGCCCCGAGGAGATGGTCGGTCCGGCGCTCTTCCTGGCGTCGGATGCGTCGAGCTTCGTCACCGGGCAGTGCGTGATCGCGGACGGCGGCCTCGTCCCTGCGCGTTGACCGCCGGCTGTCGCCGGGAGAGGATGTCTCGACGCCGCGCGGGTCGGGTACCGCGCCAGCATGGGAGACATCATGAACGACGAGACCGCCGTACCAACACAGGTCGCCATGCATCGGATCGTGGTCGGCGTGGACAGCACGAAGCCGTCTGCGGCCGCGCTCGAGTGGGCCCTCGCCGAAGCGAAGCTGCGCGGCGCCACCCTCGACATCGTCGTCAGCTGGGACTTCCCCGTGCTCGCCACGACAGAGCCGGTGATGATCCCCCAGCCCGATCGCGACACGCTCGTGCACAGCGCGACGTTGACTGCCACGCACATGCTCGCGGAGGCGCACCTCGACGACTCCGGAGTGGCCTACACCGTCCACACGCCCGAAGGGCGACCTGGCGAGGAGCTCGTCGCGATCGCCGCAGGTGCCGATCTGCTCGTCGTCGGTTCGCACGGCAGTGGGGTGCTCAAGGAGCTCATCCTCGGGTCGGTCTCCAACTACTGCGCGCACCACAGCACATGTCCGGTCGTGCTCGTCCGTTCGCCGGACTGACCACGCCACGCGGCTGATCTCACGGTGGATGACGTCACCCAACTGACGGCGGGCCAGGGGTATCGTTGCGGCATGGACGCAGACGTCTCAGTCGAAGTGGTCGACTACCACGCCGCGGATGCTCCCGCGCGGTTCACCCGTTCGCTGCACGAGACCGGCTTCGCCGTGCTGGTCAACCACCCGCTTCCGCAGGCCCTGGTCCAGAAGATCTACGACGAATGGCTCGGGTTCTTCCAGACCGACGCCAAGCAGGCCTACCGGTTCACCGAGGCGACCCAGGACGGCTACTTCGGACCGGAGGTGTCGGAGACCGCGAAGGGCAACACGATCCGCGACATCAAGGAGTTCTTCCACGTCTACCAGGACGGTCGCTACCCGAGTGAGGTCAGCGACGCCGCGCTGCAGTACACGAGCATCGCCAAGGAGATCGCGCAGACCCTGCTCGGCTGGGTGCAGGACAACACCCCCCTCGAGATCGCCGCGCGGTTCTCGCGGCCGCTGACCGAGATGATGGACGGCAGCACCGGGACCCTGTTGCGCGTCCTGCGCTACCCACCGTTGAACGGCGACGAGCCGGCCGGGGCCGTGCGCGCCGCAGCGCACGAGGACATCAACCTGCTCACCGTGTTGCCCGCGTCGAACGAGCCCGGCCTGCAGGTACGTGACACCGCCGGCAACTGGCACGACGTACCGTGCGACTTCGGCAGCCTCGTGGTCAACAGCGGGGACATGTTGGCTCTCGCGAGCGGCGGCTACTACCCCTCGACCACCCATCAGGTGATGAACCCCACGGGCGACGGCGCCAGGCGTTCGCGGTTGTCCCTGCCGCTCTTCCTACATCCCGCCGGCGACGTCGTGCTGGCCAACGGGCGAACGGCTGCGTCGTTCCTCCAGGAACGTCTCGCCGAGCTGCGCAGCCAGGACACCAAGCCCGTCGACGCGGCCGGCACGAACTGATCAGGTCCGACAAACGATGATCACCACGATCGATGGCGCGTTCGTGAAGCGCGCCCGTGCCGAGATGGTCGCGCGCACCGATCTCGCCGGTCGGGGCCTCGCCCGTCGGCTCTCCGATCAGATGGACGGCTGGTTCGACGCGCTGGCCGCCCACCTGCCCGACGGATGGGCCCTCATCGCCACCGGTGGGTATGCCGCCGGCCTGCTGACCCCCGGCAGCGACATCGACGTCATCCTGCTGCACCCCCAGAAGGCACGCGCCAAGGACGTCACCGCGGTCGCCGAGCCGATCTGGTACCCGATGTGGGATGCCGGCATGAAGCTGAGCCCCGCCGCGCACTCGGTCAAGTCGCTGCTCGCCTTGGCGTCGAGCGATCTCGTCACCGCGACGGCGATCCTGCGTGTGCGCCGACTCGCCGGCCAGGACGATCTCGTCACCGAGCTGCGCGCCGCTGCGCTCGACCAATGGCGCAAGCGGCCCAACCACTGGCTCACCGAACTGCACCGGATCAGCGCGGATCGCTGGTCGAAGTACGGCGAGGTCGCCTCGCTGCTGGAGCCGGACCTCAAGGACGGCCAGGGAGGCCTGCGCGACTACGACACCATCCGTTGGGCGCTGGCGGTCGACCGGCCCGAGATCTCCGCCTCGCTCGAGGCGCCGTTCGAGGACCTCGCCGCACCGGCGGAGCAGCTGCTCGCAACCCGCTGCGAGCTGCACCGCCTGACCGGCAAGAGCACCAACGTCCTGCTGCTCCAGGACCAGGACGCCGTGGCGGAGGCGATGGGCTTCGCCGACGCCGACGTGCTGATGGCCCGCGTCTCCTCCGCGGCTCGTGCGATCGATTGGGCCAGCGAGCGCTTCTGGTGGCGCGTGGAACGGGCCAGCCGCAAGGGCAAGGGCGCGATCTCGACGGGCAAGGTGCAGGCCACCCTGGCCGAAGGCGTCACGGTGGTCGACGACGAGGTCGAGGTCGATGTCGCCCAGGCGGGCGTCGACCAGTCGCTCGTGCTGCGGGTCGCGGCCGCGGCCGCACACGCCGGTTACCCGATCAGCCGGCGCACGCTGATCCAGCTCGCGGCCACTGCGGTCGACGACAGCGCGACGTGGGACGAACGCACCCGCAACGCGATGGTGAGCCTGCTCGGGGCCGGGCCGCAACTGGTTGCTGCCGTCGAGGCGCTCGAACGCTACGACCTGTTCAGCAACATGCTGCCCGAGTGGCGCCACGTGCGCAGCCTCCCCCAACGCAACGCCTTCCACACCTACACCGTCGACCGACACCTGCTGCAGACCGTCGCCAACGCCGGCGATCTTCTCCGTCAGGTCGCCCGGCCGGACCTCTTGCTGATCGGCGCACTGCTGCACGACATCGGCAAGGGCTATCCCGGCGACCACACCGCGGTCGGCGTGGAGCTGGTCGAGCGGATCGTCCCGAGGATGGGCTTCGCCGCGGACGACGTCGACATCGTCCGCTCGCTCGTCCAGAACCACCTCCTGCTCTCGGAGACGGCGATGCGCCGCGACCTCGCCGATCCGCGCACTGCCGAGAACGTCGCCGAGCTGATCGGCGATCCGCCGCGGCTGGAACTGCTCCGCGCGTTGACCGAGGCGGACAGCCTCGCCACCGGCCCGTCAGCGTGGTCCCGATGGAAGGCGTCGCTGCTGGACGAGCTGACCCGCAACGTCGCTGCGGTCTTTGCCGGTCGTGTGCGCGGGAGTGGCGAGGTAGCCCTCGACGATCGCTTCGGTGATCTCGTCGACGAGGTTCGGTCCACCGGGGTCCTGCACACCCATCACGAGACCGCCGATCAGTTCGACCTCTGGGTCGTCGCCACACCCGACCAGCGCGGGCTGTTCGCCAAGATCGCCGGCACGTTGGCCGTGCACGGCATCGACGTCGTCAGCGCGCAGGCGTGGACCAGCGCGGACGGCATCGCCGTGGACCAGTTCCGGGTGTCGCGCTCCGGCAGCGTGGCCACCGACTGGAAGCGGCTCGAGACCGACCTGCGCGGATCGGTCGGCGGCACCGTCGACGTCGGCAGCAGGATCGCCCAGCGGGTCCGCACCTACAGCCGCACCCATCGCCGCGCCTTTGCGGCGGCCCCGCCACGGCTCGAGGTGCTGATCAGCAACAACGCATCGGCATCGACGACGATGATCGATGTGCGCGCTCCCGACGCGATCGCGGTGCTCTACCGGTTGGCTTCGGCCATCGCCGGGCGCGGCCTCGACATCCGCTCGGCCAAGGTGGCCACGCTCGGCCACGAGGTGATCGACGTGTTCTACGTGCAGCGTTCCGGTCGCACCGGCGCGGCACGGCAGGTGCCCGAGCGCGACCACGCCGTGCTGCGCGAGGAGCTGAAACTGGCCCTCACGTCCTGAGCCCGGACGCGACAACGGGTCCACCGGCGAACCGGTGGACCCGCTGTGCTGTGTCGTGCTGCCGGTTACGTCAGATCGCCTCGACGTCCAGTTCGCCCGTGCGAACTCGCAGCAGCGAGCCCACACTGAGCTTCCAGATCTTGCCGTCGCCGATCTTGCCGGT
>JAOBWQ010000177.1 GCA_025463425.1 Ilumatobacteraceae bacterium
TTCGCGTCGTCGAAGCTCGACGTGATCGTGATCACGATCGGCGCCGTCATGTGCGCGACCGTGTAGGTCACGTTCTGCCCGACGATGTCTCCGTGATCGGTGACGAGGGGCGTGAGTCCGACGAAGTCGACCGACACCGTGACGTTGGTCGGGTTGGCGAGCGCCGGCAACGGAACGGTGATCGTGTCGATGGGGGTCGGCCCTTCGAAGCTGGGCACGAGGCCTTGGGTCACGATTGGCGTGAACACGTTGGTGATCGTCAGGTCGAACGGTCGATCGATGACGTTGATCGTGCTCGTCGCCGTGTCGTCGGCCGCACTTGCATCGGGCTCGTCGATTCCGACGATCGTCGCCGTGAAGGTCTGGCTGCCCGTCGCGCCCACACTCGCGATCAGGTCGATGGTCGACGAAGCACCGACCGCCAGGGAGGTGATCGACCACACATGCGTCGCGTCGTTGTAGGTCGAGCCGGCGGGTGCGGTTGCCGGCAGCAATGTGAGGCCAGCGGTCACGGAGGTGTTGACGGTGATCCCCGTCGCCACGCCTGGGCCGGAGTTGGTGATCGTCACGGAGAACTTCACGTGATCGCCGACGAAGTAGCTCGGCGTGTCGTCCAAAGCCTGCCTGGCGACCACAGCTGGTGCTGACTTGACCGCGAGGGCGAGGTTCACGCTCGTACACGCGACCGCAGCTCCGATCCCGGGGGCTGCGACGCCTGACTGCCGGGTTGCACCGGCACCGATCGGAGCCGCAACACCCACCACGACCACCGGCAGCAGCAATGCCGCCGACAACTTCCACTTCGACCATGTGCCCATCATCCGCTCCCACACTGATTTGAACTCGCGACGATCATCTCACGAACGGTGGCGGATGCATACCTGCAGTGATGGGAGCTTGGGCAATTCTTGACGGTCGCAAAAACGGCTCAGTGAGCTGCCCAGGGGCCGATGCCGCCGATCTTCGTCGGGGTCACGCGGGTGATGAAGCCGGCGGGCGGGTTGTCCATCGGCGGGAACTTCACGCCCGGGCCGACGTACCGCTGGGCGAGCTGCTGGAGCAGCTCGGGTGCGCCGCCCTCGGTGATCCGGGCCGTGCCCTCGACGACGAGGTAGTGGTCCAGCCCGTGCGCGTTCTTGCCGCCTGTGACCACGCTGAGCACGACTCGACCGTCGTTGCGGATGTTCTTCACCTTCTGGTGCTCACCGAGGTGGGCGAACACGACCTCACCGTCTTCGACCCCGGACCAGACGATCGTCGCCGTCGGTCGGCCGTCCCGAGCGAGGGTGACGAGGTGGACCAGTCGGTCACCGGTGTTCAGGACCGCTTCGATGTCAGGCGTGATCAGGCTCATGGTCGGCAGCCTACGAACGCTTCGCCGGTTCGTCGATCACGAACCGTGCACCTGGGCCACGGAGCGCGGCGACGTCTTCAGGATTGAACATCGCGCAGACCTTGAGCGACAGGCATCCGCACCCGATGCACCGTTCGAGGCGATCGCGCAGGCGCTCCATCATCGCGATCTGCTGATCGAGTCGAGGCCGCCACGAGGCAGACAGGGTCGCCCAATCTTTCTCGTCCGGCGTGCGCCCCTCCGGCAGTGAAGCGAGCGCCGTACGGACTTCCTCGAGGCTGAGACCCACGGTCTGGGCCACCCTGATGAACGAGACCCGTCGCAACATCTCGCGATGGAACCGACGCTGTCCGCCGGCGGTGCGAGTCGAGGCGATCAGGCCTTCGGCCTCGTAGAAGCGCAGTGCGGACACGGTGACCCCGGTGCGCTCGCTGAGCGCGCCGATGGTCAGCTCGAGCGTTGTCGCGGGCATCGGCACGTGACGCACGCTACAGAACGAATCCCTTGACCTCAAGTGAACTTGAGCATTTACGGTCGGTCCGATGAACACCACCGACACCACTCATTCCGATGACCGTCCCCTCCACGTCGCCGTGATCATCGGCAGCACCCGTGAGGGCCGCTACGCCGATGTCGTCACCAATTGGTTCGTGGCCCTCGCCGAGCAGCGATCAGACCTGACGATCGACATCGTCGACATCGGCGCGCTCGATCTGCCCGTGCACTTCACCAAGGCCCGGTCGACGGCGATGACCACCTACGCGGACCGGATCGATCGGGCAGACGCCTTCGTGGTGATCACGCCCGAGTACAACCACAGCTACCCCGCATCGCTCAAGCACGCGATCGACCTCCTCAACGCGGAGTGGAAGCGCAAGCCGGTGGGCTTCGTCTCCTACGGCGGCATCTCCGGCGGCCTGCGCGCCGTGGAGCACCTGCGCGCCGTGTTCGCCGAACTGCACACCGTCGGGATCCGCGACACGGTCAGCTTCCAGGGACCGTGGCAGCTGTTCGACGAGTCCGGCGCGCTGATCGATCCGGTCTTCGCCGACGTCGCCGCCGCGACGATGCTCGACGATCTCGTCTGGTGGGCCATGGCACTGCGCACCGCGAAGGCGGCGGACGCGGCCGGGGCACGGGTCGCCGCGTGACGATCCGCGCCCCTCAGCGCAGGTTCGGCACCACGGGCAGTGATCGGGCCACGCACTGCTCGAGCTGGGCGCGCAGGTCGGTCGAGATCGTCGGATCGGCGAGGGTGCGCGTCACCGGATAGGCGGTTCGGCTGGTGTGCTCGTCGCACAGCAGGA
>JAOBWQ010000178.1 GCA_025463425.1 Ilumatobacteraceae bacterium
GACATCAGCGACACCGCCGAGATCGTCGTCAAGCCGCTCGGCCGCTTGCTCAAGAGCGCCGACACGTTCGCCGGCGCGACGATCATGGGTGACGGCCGGGTGGCGTTGATCCTCGATGTGATGGGGATCGCCAACCGCATCGGCATCACCACGTCCGAGCGTCGCAGCTCACGCGCCGCGACCGCCAGCACCGAGGCCACGGACGCGACCGGCACGTGGCGGCGGCTGCTCCTGTTCAGCCTCGGTGAGCGCCACCTCGGCCTGCCGCTCGAGGCGGTCGCCCGGCTGGAAGAGTTCAGCCCAGCCGATGTGGAGATGTCCGGACACCGTGCCGTCGTGCAGTACCGCGGAGAGATCATGCACCTCATCGATCTCGCTGACGAGCTCGGGATGCCCTCTGCCCGTGTCGACGGCCAGCCGATGCAGGTCGTGGTCTACACCGATGCGAGCTCGTCGGTCGGCCTCGTGGTCGATCAGATCTTCGACATCGTCGAGGAGCACGTCGACGTGACCGAGAGCGCCGACAGCCACGGCATCGCCGGCACTGCCGTCATCCACGGACAGGTCACGGACGTGATCGCGGTCAACCAGATCTTGCGCAGCGCCGTCCCGGCGATCTTCGCGACAGCGAGCGAGGTGGCGGCGTGAGCGTCGAGACGATCAACATCAGCTACTGCACCTTCACCCTCGGCGACCTCCACCTGGGCGTGCCGGTGACCGAGATCCAAGAGGTGATCCGTGCCCAGGTGCGGACCCGTGTTCCCCTCGTCTCGTCGGTCATCAACGGTCTCATCAACCTCCGCGGCGAGCTCGTGACGACGGTCGACCTCCGCGCCCGGTTCGGGCTTCCGCCGCTCGCCGTCGGGACCGAGTCGATGAACGTGGTCGTCCGACGCGACGACGGCGCCGTGAGCATCCTGGTCGACGAGATCCGCGATGTGCTCGACGTCGTCGCCGCAGACTTCGAGCCAGTGCCGAGCATGTTCAGCGGGCCGTGCCGTGACCTGATGACCGGGATCTACAAGCTCGAGGACTCACTGCTCCTCGTCCTCGACATCGACAGGTTGTTGGACGTTCCGGCTGTGCTCCGCGACGAAGTGCACTCATGAGCCCGCTCCTGCGTGCTCACACGAAGACCAGAACCGATGCGGACCGACGGTCCCTGCGAAAGGTGCCGATGTGAAGATCTTGATCGTTGACGACTCGAGGACGATGCGCCTGGTCCTGCGCCGGATGCTGGCGGAGCTTGGCCATGACGACATCGTCGAGGCAGCCCATGGCGGCGAGGGTCTCGAACGGATGACCGATGACCTGCCAGAGCTCGCACTCGTCGACTGGAACATGCCGGTCATGGGCGGCCTGGACTTCATCAAGGCGGTGCGAGAACAGCGCGCCTACGACAGGGTCAAGTTGATGATCGTCACCTCCGAGTCCAGCCCGCGCATCGTCTACGAGGCGCTCAAGGCGGGTGCGGACGAATACGCGATGAAGCCGATCACGGGCGACATCATGGATGACAAGATGCAACTGCTCGGTCTGTCATGACCAAGATCCGAGTGCTGATCGCGGACGACGCGGTCGTCGTCCGGCGTCTCCTCGCCAACGTCATCGATGCCGATCCGGATCTCGAGGTCGTCGGAGTCGCCCAGAACGGTGCCATCGCCGTCACCAAGCTCGAGCAGCTCAAGCCGGACATCATCACCCTCGACATCGAGATGCCGGTGATGGACGGGTTGCAGGCGCTCGCCGAGATCCGCAAGGTCAACCGCACGATCCCGATCATCATGTTCAGCACGTTGACCGAGCGTGGCGGTGTCGCGACCCTCGAGGCCCTGAGCCTGGGTGCCACCGACTACGTCACCAAGCCGGCCAACGTCGGCAGCGTCACCGCAGCGATGGACCGGGTCCGCCAGGACCTCATCCCGAAGATCAAGGCGTTGTGCCCCCGGACTCCGATCGCGGGCAACCGTCTGAGTGCCAAGTCGGCCGGCGCGATCGAGCACACGTCCGCCGCAGCGATCGCGTCGCGCAGCACGCTGCTCCCGCCCATCCGCACGACGGCGCGACCCACCGGATGCATCGACGTCGTGGCCATCGGATCCTCGACGGGCGGTCCGGTCGCGCTCGCCGAGGTCATCGGCCGCCTGCCCGCCGATCTCGGCGTTCCGGTCGTCATCACCCAGCACATGCCGCCGGTGTTCACCCGCCTGCTCGCGCAGCGGATCAACGCGACGTCGGCGATCGAGGTCCGCGAGGCTGCAGACGGCGACGTCCTCGCGCCCGGACTGGTCCTGATCGCTCCCGGCGACCACCACCTGACGCTCGACCGGGGCGCGGCGGCGGTCACCGTTCGCCTCACGCAATCCGATCCGGTGAACTTCTGCCGACCCGCCGTCGACGTCATGTTCGGCTCGGTCGCTCAAGCCTTCGGCGGCGACGTCCTGGCCGTCATCCTGACCGGGATGGGACACGACGGACGAGACGGTTGTGCGGTGCTCAAGGAGCGCGGGGCCACCGTGCTCGCGCAGGACGAGGCGACGAGCGTCGTCTGGGGCATGCCTGGCGCGGTCGTTCAATCCGCCCTCGCCGACGAAGTCTGCGCGCTCACTGGTGTCGGCCCGCGGATCGCCCAGTTGGTGTCCGGCCACCAGCGACAGAAGGTTGCGCGCCGATGACCACCATGACCGCATCACAGTTCGATTTCCTGTGCAAGATCGTCCGGACCGACTCGGCGATCGTCCTCGAATCGGGCAAGGAGTACCTCGTCGAGAGTCGCCTCGCCCCGATCGCACGCGTGCAGGGTCTGGGCTCGGTCGGCGACCTCGTGCAGCGCCTCGTCTCGTCGCCCTCCGCTCAGTTGCGGGCCCAGGTCGTCGACGCGATGACCACCAACGAGACCTCGTTCTTCCGCGACGTCCACCCGTGGCAGACCTTGCGCGAGCACATCCTGCCCGACCTGTTCACGGCGCGCGCGGTGAGCCGGAGGCTCAACATCTGGTGTGCGGCGTGCTCGAGCGGCCAGGAGCCGTACTCGCTGGCGATGACCCTGCTGGAGCACTTCCCCGAGCAGGCTCGTACGTGGAACATCAAGATCATGGCCACCGACCTCAGCCCGAGCATGGTCGAGCGGTGCAAGTCCGCCCGGTTCACCCAGCTCGAGGTGAACCGTGGACTTCCTGCTGCGCTGCTGATGCGCTACTTCGTCAAGGACGGCGCCGAGTGGCGCCTGACCGACGATGTCCGCCGGATGGTCGAGACCCGCGCCGCGAACCTTGTCGTGCCGTCGTCGCTGCCCCAGATGGGCGGGATCGACCTCGTCATGATCCGCAACGTCCTCATCTACTTCGACGATCCCACCAAGGCGGGCATCCTGTCGTCGATCCACGGGCGGATGAAGCCCGACTCCTACCTGATGCTCGGCTCGTCCGAGGTCTCGACCGGCCTGTCGTCCGACTTCGCTCGGCACCAGACCGGCAAGACGATCTACTTCCGACCGACCGCCTGATCGATGGACACTGCGGCGGGCATCGTCCGGATCGCGGGCATCTCACGCGATCGCGTCCGCACGATCGTCGCCGATCCGCATCCCATCGCCGCAACGGGGCTCGCGAGTTGCCTCTCCGACAACGGGTTCGACGTGTGCGGCGTCGTGGGAGACGTCCTGTCGCTCAACTCGCTGGTCGAGCTCGCCCGGCCCGCACTGGTCGTGATGGAGACCGACCTCCACGATCATCGGGAGTCGCTCGCCGCGATCACGACGCTCGTGATGCGCTACTCATCGCGGATCCTCGCCTTCACCGCTGACATCTCCGGCAAGGGTGTCCACTCGGCGCTGGAGAGTGGCTGTCTCGGCGTCGTGCCGCGCACGGCGTCGGTCGCTGATCTCCTCGCAGGGGCCCGAGCCGTCGCAGCGGGGGAGCGCCACGTGCATCCGCTGGCGATCGCCGCAGTGCTGCGTGCCAGTCGGAGTGAGACCTGGGACCACACCCGACCGGCGCTGACAGCCCGGGAGTTCAGTGTGCTCTCGCTGATCGCCGACGGTTGCAGCAACGGAGCGATCGCCAGCCGGCTGGGTCTGTCCTCGGCGACGATCAAGACGCACGTCGAGCGGATCCTTCGCCGTCTGTCGGCAGACGACCGGGCGCATGCGGTCGCCACCGCGATGCGCCTCGGTCTGCTGCACTGAGGGTCGAGTCGGCTCAGGCTGCGCCGATCAGTGCCCGTGCGTCCGAGTGGCTGAGGCTGCGACGCTGTCCGGGGGAGATCCCGCCGAAGTACCCGCCCACGATCTCGTGGCGGTAGGCGTGATCGAGGCAGGCGGCACGAACGGGACACTTCGCGCACATCGCAACGGTGCTCGCCGCGATCGAACGACCGGCCTCGACGAAGAAGTTGTTGAGGTCCGCGAGCGGATGGTCGCCGCACGCGGCTTCGTCGAGCCAGGGCATGTCCGGGGTGGTCATGATGTAGGCGCCGAGGGACTCGGACCGGGGTGATGTGCTGTCGACTGGTTGGGCGGTGGTCATGGTCGTTCTCCGATGCTTCGTGGGTGCTTCGAACACGACAGTCCGCCGTGCTCTCGTTCGTGCACGAAAAAGTTTCGGATCTTGTCAACACCTGGGGAACGCTCGGGATCGCGCCGGCTCACCTCGCAGCAGCGAGAGATGCGGTGAGGCAGAGCTCGGTCGCCAGATCCTCGGGCAACCGTCCGTTGCGGGTCGCGAAGACCGTGACGATGCCGGCGAGGAGCGCGATCGAACCGCGCATCAGCTCGGAATCGAGCGCCATCGAGCGTGACAGCTCGATGTCGGCGGCGGCAGAGGCCGGGTCTCCCGACCGCACGGCTTCGAGGCGCCATGCCGCGGCATGGATCGTCGTGTGCGACGACGGGTGGTAGGTCCGCGCGGTCTCCAACATCTCACGCGCGAGCGCGCAGCTGGGTCCGGCCTCGAGTTCGGCGAAGGGAGCTTCCTCGATCCGCTCCAGGGTGGTGAGCGCGATCAGGATCAGCAGGTCACCGATCTCGCCGATCTCGCCGAACTCATTGATGAGGTGGGCCTGCAGCAGCTCTGCGGCGAACCAATCTCCTCTGATGACGGCTGCGACCGATCCGTACAGGCTCACGAGCGCGTTGCGCACTCGCGGAGGACGTGGATGACTGAACACCCCGTTGACTGTTCGAACCGTCAGTCCGCCATGCCATGCGCCGATGGTGAAATCGCGGGGGAACTACACCACGAAGCGTGAGAGCCTGACGACGGTGCCGGATCGCTCGGCGGCCGCGAGTGCTGCCGGGAGATCGACGAACAGGGGAGTCCACGCGGCAGCGATGGGCACCGAATGCACGCTCGATCGCAGCGACGACGGCGCGAGCCACGAGAGCGGCCGCGCGGCGGTCGGTGACAGCAGCAGTTCGCCACCCGAGCTGTTCGTGACCCGCACGGTGTCGCCCGTGAGGTCCAGGTTGGCGACCTCGGCGAACGTCTCGCCCTGACGTCGGCCGTGCCGGACGACGAGTCCCTCGTGAAGGGTCACCGAGACCGTGATCGCATCGCTGGCGCTGAGCACCACCTCGTCATCGCCAGCGGCCCAGGTGCACAACCGCCGAGGCGGGCGCCCGGCAAACGTCTCGTCGAAGATCTCGACGCCGCGCTCGCTCGATGGCAGCTGCAGCAGCGTCGTCTCCAGCATCCCGATCTGGTCGGCGACGGTCCCTGCGTCCAGCACGGCGAGTGGTCCGAGCACCTGCTGGTCGTCGCTCAACTGCACGACGATCGGCTGCAGCGACGGGTGGATCTCGTGGCCGTGCCTCGCACAGGTCTGGACGAGGGCGCGAACGTTCGTCGCCGGCCCCAGCGACCAGGTCTGGGCCCATGTGCGCTGCCAGGCCCAGAAGGAGGCCGTCGCCCCCGGCTCCAGCAGCTGACGAGCGGACATCGTCCAATCGACCACCAGACCGGTCTCGGTCACCGGCTCCACCCACGCAGCGATCGCTGCCGGTGCTCGCTGCGGAACATCCCCGATGGGGACGATGGCGAGGATGTCGACCGGAGGAAACCTGGCGAATCCTCCGGTGTTCACCTCACTCGACATGTTCACGAATCAGCCAACTCCCGGTGCTCGCCTGGACGAGCGATCAGAAGACGCTATCGGCCGCTGCAGCGCGCGCCGTTTGATCCTCCTGGAGCAAGGTGGCGAGGCGGGCCGGCACGAGCGTGCCCACCCGACGTGACATGAACGTCGACATGCTCCAGACGCCCTCGCCGAACGCGTCGTAGAGGCGGTCCCCGATCTGGGTTGCCGCGGCGTCGGTGAGCGTTCCGCTGTCGAGCCGCGCCTCGAGCGACTCGCCGAGCTCGCGCGTCGTCCGCAGCTCGCGGTCGATGCGCCCGACGGCCGCAGCGAGCCCAGGGGCATCGCCGGCGTTCCGGGCGAGGTACGCGTGCACGTGGCTCATCGCGACCGGAGCGATCCGAGCGGCCATTGCGCCGTCGATCCGGATCGACATCGGGGACGGATCGCCGACGATGCGCTCCCAGGCGGCGGTCGCCTGGATCCGCCTCGAATCGAGCGCCTCGTGGGCGGCCAGCAACATCTCGGCGCGGATGCCCGGGGCGAGGCGGAGCACCTCGTCAGCGGTCACCGAGCAGCGCAGGGCTGTCACGAGCGCGTTGACGTGGTGGCGTCGAACGCTGATCGGCCCTCCTGGATCGGCAGCACCGCCTCGATCGGCAGCAGAGGCGAGCTCAGAAGCTCCGGCGAGCTCCTTCGCGCGGGCGATGAACGCGGCTTCGTCGGCAGCGGTGCCCGGCAGTCCCCGTGCGCCCCACGGGCTCCAGAGCTCGATCCGCTTGGTTGCCGCGTCGGCTGATCCAAGGTCGCGCCCGACGTAGCCGGGTGCGTCGGTCCTGCGGCGCAGGCGTTGCTGTGGCAACGCAGTGAGCGTGGTGGTCGACATCATTCCTCCATGGGTGTCTTCGTGGACACGATCCGTGTGTCCGCTCCATGGATGGTTCTGGTACCGGCGACGACGCACGGTCATCGCCGGGGTATCCGGGGGTGATCTCCATGGATGACGGGTGACCTGAGGTTCACCCTCCTGATGGCACCCACGCGCACCGTGAGGTCAGTCGCGCCCGTGCCGCTGAATCTTGCGCAGCACCACCGGGTGCTGGATCTTGGCGATGGCTTTCGCCTCGATCTGGCGCACGGCCTCGCGGGACAGGCCGAGCGTTTCGCCGATGTCGGCGAGCTTGTCCTCGGGCTCGCCGTCGAGCCCGAACCTGCGGACGAGGACGAACAGGTCACGCGGGTCGAGCGCGGCGAAACCGAACGACTTGAGTGCGGACAACGTCATGCTGGCCATGACGGTCGACTCCGGACCAGGGGTGGAGCTCTCGATCGTGTCGCCCAACGTGACGTCCTCGGCATCGCCCACCGGACGATGGACCGACTCGAACCGCGGCGGCGCGATGACCCGGCGGACCTGGTCGGCGGTGGCGCCGACGACGGCCGCGACCTCCTGGTACGTCGGCTTGTGCTCTGCGTTGTCACCCTGCAGAGCCCGATATGCGCGCAGGATCTCCGGGCGGCGCT
>JAOBWQ010000191.1 GCA_025463425.1 Ilumatobacteraceae bacterium
GACTCCAACGGCAAGCCCCGTGTGTGCTGGGCCGCGGTCCAGGCAACCCCGACCGGGTGGACCGTTCCGGACTTCAAGGCGACCGACGGCTTCTTCCGCTGCACGACCTACACGATCCCGTCCGCACCGAACGGCAAGCCGAAGACCCTGGCCGACTACGGCAAGACCCTCGACGACGTCAAGTGATCCGGGCCTCGTTCAACGACGGTTGGTCGGTGCGGCCGAAGGTCAGCCGCCACGCCGAACTGCAGGGTGGCGGCGCGGCGTGGACGCCGGTGACACTGCCGCACGACGCGCTGATCGGTACGGAGCGATCTGCGGCAGCGGATCCACAGAACGCGTACTTCGGTGGCGGCACGTGGGAGTATCGCAAGGTCTTCGCCGTGCCTGCCGCGGATGTGGCGTCGACGCACGTGCTCGTGTTCGAGGGCGTCTACCGCGATGCGATCATCACCGTCAACGGAGCGGTGGCTGGGCACCGCCCGTACGGCTACTCCCGGTTCCTGGTCCCGATCGAGCACCTGATCCGCTTCGGGGCGGAGAACGAGCTCGTCGTCACCGCACGGACCGTGGACGACTCTCGGTGGTACACCGGCGTCGGGATCTACCGCAACGTGTGGTTGCTCAGCGGAGGTCCGGTGCACTTCGTCGCGGATCGCCTCGAGGTGCGCACACCGGAGATCGACGACGCCGGTGCGGTCGTGGTGGTCGCAGCGGATGTGCGCAACGCCTCGCACGCGGCATCGACACCGCTGTTGCGGATCGAGCTGCTCGATGCCCTCGGTGACGTGGTCACAAGCGAGGAGTCGCCGGTCACGCTGTTCGCCGGTGACACCCTCACGGTTCGCCGCCGGCTGTTCGTGGCGGATCCGCATCGCTGGGGGCTCGAGGACCCGTATCTGTATTCCTGTCGGGTGACGCTGCTCGACGTCGACTCCGTGATCGACAGCGATTCGGCCGGCTTCGGCGTCCGTTCGTTGTCGCTCGATCCGCATCGCGGCTTCCGGCTCAACGGCATGTCGGTCGACCTCCGTGGAGCGTGCGTCCACCACGACAACGGTCCGCTTGGTGCGGCCACGATCGACCGTGCCGACGAGCGCCGGGTGGAGCTGCTGAAAGCGGCCGGGTTCAATGCGATCCGCAGCGCGCACAACCCGATCAGCTCGGCGATGCTCGATGCGTGTGACCGGCTGGGGATGCTCGTCATGGACGAGACGTTCGACATGTGGCACGAGCCGAAGTCCGACGACGACTACTCGTTGCGCTTCGCTGCGTGGTGGGAGGCCGATGTCGAGGCAATGGTGCGCAAGGACTTCAACCACCCGAGCGTGGTGTTCTACTCGATCGGCAACGAGGTGCCCGACGGTTCGACGCCGATCGGCTTGCAGACCGGACGGGCATTGGCGGAGAAGGTGCGATCGCTCGACGAGACGAGGTTCGTGACGCAGGCCATCAGCGGGATGATGGTCGGCGGGATGGAGCTGATCAACGAGTTCCGCAAGAGCTTCGCGGCACGCCAGGTCGATGCGAGCACCGGTGTCAACACGGCGGCCACCAGCATGGCCGACATCATGTCGGAGATGATGAAGTCGCCGGTCGTCAGCGCCAAGACCGCCGAGGCGTTCTCCCATCTGGATGCTGCCGGATACAACTACATGTCTGCGCGGTTCGAGATGGACGTACTCGAGCACCCGAACCGCGTCCTGTTCGGCTCGGAGACGCATCCCACCAAGATCGGTGAGGAGTGGCCGATGGTGACCGGGAGCCCGCAGATCATCGGCGACTTCACGTGGACCGGTTGGGACTACCTCGGCGAGGTCGGCGTCGGTCGGGTCGAGCACGCCGACGACCAGCCCGAGCGTCCGATGTCGACGTTCCAGGGTCCGTATCCCTGGCTGGCCGCATGGTGCGGCGACATCGACATCACGGGTCATCGGCGTCCCCAGTCGTACTACCGCGAGATCGTCTTCGGCTTGCGTACGGATCCGTACATCGCCGTCGCCCGCCCCGAGCACCACGACCGGCACCTCGCTCATTCGAGCCCGTGGTCGTGGACCGACGCCGTGTCCAGCTGGAGCTGGCCGGCGTTCGAAGGCCGCCCTGTCACCGTCGAGGTCTACGCCGACGCCGACGAGGTCGAGCTGCTCGTCAACGGCCGATCCGTCGGATCGAAGCCCGCCGGCGCCGCTCAGCGCTATCGGACTGAGTTCGAGCTGACGTACGAGCCCGGAGAGATCGTCGCTGTGGCTCGTCGTGGCGGAACCGAGCTCGGCCGGCATGTGCTCAGCTCTGCGTCCGGTCCGACGTCGCTCCAGATGCGAGTCGACCGCCCCGAGATCTCGGCAGAGTCGAGTGACCTCGCCTACGTCGAGCTGACGCTGGTCGACGCCGCCGGCGTCGCGTGCCACACGGAACAGCGCCACCTGACGATCGAGGTCGACGGGCCTGGCGTCCTGCAGGGCCTGTGCAGCGCGAACCCGAAGACGGATGAGAACTTCACGAGTGGCTCGTGCACCACCTTCGACGGCCGAGCCCTCGCGGTGATCCGACCTACCGGACCGGGTCAGATCGCGGTGAACGCTGCGGCGGAGAACGGCGAACGATCCGTCGTCGTCCTGCAAGCGGTTGACCGAGTCGCGAAGGTGTACATGTGACCTCGCCACATCGGAAACGGTGGTCTCCTACGGCTCCCTGGACAGGAAGTCCTCGGGCTCGCAGGTGCGGGACGGCGGTGCAAAGGCAGTCCGACGGAAATGATCCTCTACCCAAACGGAAACAACATTTGCTAGGCTCGGGGTGCCGTCCTGACGGACGCCATCGCATCTGGCTTGTGGGAAGGGAGACACGTGGATCAATACCCGAGACCAGCCGAAGGAACGTGGACCGAGCACTACCCTGACCTCGGCACTGGTCTGATCTCTTACGAGGACTGCGTCTCGCCTGAGTTCGCTGCCGACGAATCCGAAGCGGTGTTCAAACGTGCGTGGTTGAACGTCGGCAGGGTCGAGGACGTCCCTCGTGCAGGTAGCTACGTCACACGTGAGCTGACGTTTGCAAAGACGTCCCTGATCGTGGTCCGCGATGCACAGGGCCAGGTCCGCGCATTCCACAACATGTGCCGTCATCGCGGAAACAAGATCGTGTGGACGAACGCGCCGAGCGAGGAGACCAGCGGCTCGTGCCGCACGTTCACCTGCAAGTACCACGGCTGGCGATATGGCCTCGATGGAACGTGCAACTTCGTCCAGCAAGAGAGTGAGTTCTTCGACTTCGACAAGTCGGCCTTCGGACTGATTCCCGTGCATTGCGACGTCTGGGCCGGCTTCATCTTCGTCAACCTGGCAGAGTCACCCCCGCAGTCGCTGCGCGACTTCCTCGGCACGATGGTCACAGCGCTCGATGGCTATCCGTTCGACCGGATGACCGAGCGATACGACTTCTCGGCTGACATCGCGTGCAACTGGAAGTTGTTCGCCGATGCGTTCCAGGAGTACTACCACGTTCCGATCTTGCACTCGCAGGAAGCGACGCCGGCCACGCGCGCCAAGACCCAGAGCATGGGATTCGAGGCGCCTCACTATCAACTCGACGGCCCGCACCGAATGGTGAGCACATCGGGTGCCCCCCGTCGATCGTGGCCCGAAGACTTCCAATATCCGATCGAGGTGGCGACGCGCAGCGGCTTGTTCGGACCGTGGGACGAACCAGATCTGGGTGATGACCTACCCGGTGTGAATCCGGGTGGGATCCCGAAGTGGGCGATCGCCAACTTTCAGGTCTTCCCGAATCTGGAGATCCTGATCTGGGAAACCGGCTGGTACATGCTGTATCGCTATTGGCCGACGTCGCCCACGACGCACCGCTACGAGGGCACGTTGTTCTTCGTTCCATCGACCAACGCCAGCGAGCGCGCAGCTCGTGAATGTGCGGCCGTCATGTTCAAGGAGTTCGCATTGCAGGATGCTGGAACCCTCGAAGGCACACAGAAAGCACTCGAGTCACCGGCGGCCCAGACCGTCTTTCCACTGAGCGATCAAGAGATCCTCGTGCGTCATCTGCACAAGTCCGTTGGCGACTGGGTCGATGCATACCGGCGTGAACGAAGCGAAGCAGTCCGGCATGCCTGAGTCGCTGCTCCCATCGCCGTTCGCCGACCTCGAACGGTTCGCACAGACGTGGTGCCTGGCCACCGAACCCGAACGGTTCGCGCAGCGCATGGCGAGCACGATGTCAGAGATGCAGGCCTTCTACGCCGCATCGTTTCCTCGAATCGGCGAGATGCTCGCATTCTGCGACGCTCATCAACTCGGCGATCTGCCCGACGACGCATGCCGCCTCTTGCAGCTCGTGCACTCCACGATCATGGTCTCGATGTGCGTCGAGATCTGGCACCAACCAGCAGTCATCGATGCAGCAGGTGCCCGACTTGATCGTGTCCGCGAGCCCTTTCCTTGACCTCAGGTTCACAACCGCGATTCCTGCCCTCGACCCCCACACTGATTGGTGCCCTGATGACGGATTTCAGTGAGATCGACTGCTTCCGCGCCCATTGTCATGTGTGCGCCCCGAGAGCAATGTTCCCGTGTTCTGAGAACATGTTGCGCATCGGCTCCGAACTCAGCCACGACGCCCAGGCGTGAATGTGAAGACGATCGAGCTGTCGTGTGGATTGCCACCGGGTCCGAGGTTCGCCGATCTGGCCGTCCTGGCTGAAGAACTCGGGTACACCCGCGTGTGGATCTTCGACTCGGCACCTCTGTGGGAAGACGTCTTCGTGCACCTCGCCCTCGCGGCCGAGCGAACCGAGCGAATCGGTCTCGCCACGGCCGTTCTGATCCCGGCTCAGCGCTCGGTGATGACCATGGCGTCAGGGATCGCGACCGTCGCGCGCATCTCCGATGGTCGGTTCCGCGCCTGCTTCGGAACCGGGTTCACGGCTCGCTTTGCCGTTGGCCAGCGCCCGATGACGATGGATGCGCTCGCCGAGTACGTCGGTGCAGTCCGTCGATTGCTGGCGGGCGACACGGTGACGGTGGACGGTGCAGCCGTGCGTTTGCTCCACGCACCCGGACTCACAGCGGATCGACCCGTGAACGTGTCCGTGTGGCTGAGCGTCTTCGGCCCTCGGGGATTGCAGCTCGCCACGGATCTGGCAGATGGGATCATCGGCCCGCCGCATCCTTCGATGCCGTCGGCGATGATCATCTCCGGGACCGTGCTCGACCCTGGCGAAGAGCCCGGCTCGGACCGAGTTCGAGCTGCGATCGGGCCCTGGCGCGTGGTCGACTGGCACAACGCATACGCGACGGGCGGAGCCGACGCTGTCGACGCGATGCCTGGTGGGAAGGCGTGGCGTGATTCGATCGAAGCCCTGGCACCAGAGGGTGAACGGCACCTCCTGACGTTCGAAGGTCACGTCACACATCTGACTCACCGCGACCAACCGTTGCTCGAGCACATCGACGTGAAGACGGTGGTCGGGCATCCCGACCGCATCGCCCGCAACCTCTCACGGCTGGGCGATGCCGGCTTCCGAGAGATCATCTACACACCGTCCGGCCCGGATGTCGAGCGCGAGCTGCGTGCATTCGCAGCGGCTCACCACTGACTCGGCAGCGCTGTCGCCGCCGGTGTCACCGGCGCAGGGCTCCTCTCAGGAACAGTTGGACCGCGTGCTGGAGGTGGCGCTCCTCGACGTCGGGAGGGCGGATGACCCCGAACAGCGCGAGCCGTGCAGGCATCGCGGACACCAGGGCGAGAAACTGCTCTGCGGCGAGCTCCACGTCGTCGATCGCCAACGAACCATTCTCCACGTGGTGGGCGAGGAGATCCATCAGCGTCCGCATCCGCGAGGACCAGGTCAGGGTCTGCGCGCTGGTCGCGACCTCTGGGAACTTCGACGATTCGATCATTCCGAGACGAGCGAGACGGATCATCTCCGGGTCGAGCGCACGCCTCAGCGCCGACCGCGCGATGTTCGTCAACGCTTCGGCCACATCGTCAGTCGGAGCATCCGGCGGTTCGTTGGTGTACCGGCGAGCGAGAGCCCACGGAATGACCTCTGCGAACAACGCCCTCTTGTCCGCGTACCGCGAGTACACGGTGCGCTTGGTGATGCCCGCGGCGCGGGCGATCGCCTCGATCGAGGTGCCCTCGAACCCGTACTCGAGAAACTCGTTCACCGCGGCGGTGCGCAGACGGTGCTCCAACCGGGCCGATTGCTCATGTGTGGGACGTCCGCGCGGCTGCGTCGGGGTCGTGTTCGTCTTCACTGCGTCGGCGGCCACGACATGAGCATGACCGATCACCGACGGCCGCGCCGTTCACGAGGTGCTCGCGGCGGATCGACCGGGGCTCGAATGCCATTTCGGGACCAATGGCACCACGGCGACTCACTTGACATAAGTATACGGTAGCGTATATTTAACTCATGACGACAAGCCCATCGAAGATGAAGCTCGACCCTTCACGGCCAGGATCGTGGGCCGAGCAGCCGTTCGAGGTTCTCTTCGCGCTGTCGAGGTCCGAGGTCGAGCAGGCGCAGCGGGCAGCGTTGGTCGGACGGTTTCAGTCGCTCCGTTCGTCGATCAATGCGCTGGACAAGTTGGCGACACGTCAGGACGTTCGTGTGATCGACGATGTCGAAGACGTCGTCCCATTGCTGTTCGATCACCGCGTCTACAAGAGCTACCCCTTGAGCCTGATCGAGAAGCGTGACTTCAAGCGGCTGACGTCCTGGCTCGGACGGCTGACGACCCACGACCTGTCGAAGGTCCCGCTCGAGGATCTCAACTCGGTCGATGCATGGCTTGCCCGTCTCGACGAGCACGGCATGATCGTCGGGCATTCGACGGGCACGACGGGCAAGTTGAGCTTCATCCCGCGCTCTCGCGACGAATGGCCGGCGTGGAAGGCGGCTCACTTCGAGGTGCTGCGGGCCGCAACGGGGGTCGATCCGCGCAGGGAGAAGATCCCGACCTTCTCGACTGGGTATCGCTCGGGTCATCAGATGATGACCAAGATGGGCAAGCTGTTCGCGGAGGCGTCGGTCGGTGGTGATGCGAACCGGCACATGCTGTACGACTACGCGCTCTCGTCCGATCTCCTTTCGCTCGCGGGACGCCTGCAAGCGGCGGAGGAGAACGGAGAGCTCGACCAGCTCGAGATCGACCCGCAACTGCTGGAGGAGCGCAAGCACCTGATCGAGGCGAGCCGCAATCGCGATGGCGACCTCGCCCGCTTCCTGTCCACGCTCGCCGATGAGTTCCGTGGTCAGCGGGTCCGAATCGGCGGCACCTCGTCCGACCTGCTGCGCCTTGCTCTGGTCGGCCGCGAGAAGGGTATCCACTGCGAGTTCACGCGGGACTCCGTCCTCATGGCCGGCGGCGGGATGAAGGGCTTCAAGGAAGCGCCAGCCAATTGGGAGGAGATCATCACGGACTTCTTCGGCGTTGACCGCATCGCCAGCATGTACGGCATGTCCGAGTGCATGGGCACCGCGCCGCTGTGCAGCAGTGGGTTCTTCCACTTCATGCCCTACACAATTCCGATCGTGCTCGATGAGGACGACACGCCGTTTCCGCGGACGGGCACGCACACCGGCCGGATGTGTCTGTTCGATCTGCTCGCCGAGACGTATTGGGGTGGCTTCATCTCCGGAGACCGGGTGACGATCAACTTCGACGAGGACTGTGCGTGCGGGTGGAACGGACCGCGGATCACCAAGGACATCGTTCGCTTCGGCGACCTGGAGGGCGGCGACGACAAGATCACCTGCGCTGGGACGGCCCAGGCATACAGCGAGTTCATGGACTACGTCGGGACGATCTGAGATGACCATCACCGAGCAGTCCGCTGCGTCGTCGACGGGCGTCGTCGTCGACATCCCCTTCCTCATTCGTGGCCGGATCATCGAGCCGGGGCCGGACGGCGTCGAACACTCCGGCCGCGCCGGCGCCCGCTTCCGCACACCCGACCCGAGGAAGTACGCCGCCGACCTCGTCCTGCGCGACGCGAGCGACCTCAAGGATCTCCACGACACACCGATCGACGAGATCATCGACTTCCTCGCGGAGCTGGGGCCGCTCCTCGCGCTCGACTGCAATCCGCTGATGAGGGCAGCATTCGAGCTCGCCCTCCAAGCCGGCGAGCTGACCGAGCCGGTGCTTCGGCCTGTCTACGACAGCGTGCCCGGCTTGTTCGTCCGCAGCCGACTGTCCGGCCAGGTCGACAAGCTGATCGGGAAGGAGTACCTCGACGGATGGGTGGAGCTCGGCCGGCCCGGGAGGTCGACGATGCGGATGCGCGCGATCGGCACGCGCAACTTGCACATCATTGCGGGCAACGTGCCGCTGGTCGCGGCGATGACGGTTCAACGCTCCGCGCTGACCAAGGGCGACTGCCTGATCAAGATGCCGTCCAACGACCCCTACACCGCAGCCGCGATCGTGAGCTCGATGATCGACCTCGACCCGAACCATCCGGTCACGAAGCACTTCGCAGTGGCCTATTGGAAGGGCGGTGACACGGTCGTCGAGCGCGAGATCATCCGTCCATCGCGGATCGAGAAGCTGACAGCGTGGGGCGGTATGTCGTCGATGACCCACATCCAGCGGTACCTCGTGCCGGGCATCGAGCTGATCGCGATGAATCCCAAGTTCTCGATCTCGATCGTCGGCCACGAAGCCCTCGAGGACCGCACCGCTATGGACGAGGCCGCGATGGGTGTCGCGCTGATGGCGGGACGGATGAACCAAACCGCCTGCTCCAGCACCCGCGTTGTGTACGTCGAATGCGAAGTCGACGACGACGACCTCGATCGACTCGAGCAGTTCGGGCTCGCGATCCACAAAGCGTTCCACGACCTTCCGCCGCACGAGTCGACAGCACCGAAGCGGCCGGACGCCGAGTTGGAGAACGAACTGCAGGCGCTGGCCCTCGACGACGAGTTCTATCGGGTCATCGGCGACGCGAAGTCGGCCGGGGTCGTGGTCTCACGCACCGAGGACCCCGTCGAGTTTGCCGACAGGCTGACCAACCGGATCGTCAACCTGGTCCCCGTGCCGGACATCTCCAGGGTGCAGTATTGGGTGAGCGAGGAGACGCAGACCGTCGGGATCTACCCGGAGTCCCTGCGCGAGCGGTTGCGTGACGACCTCGCCCTGCACGGCGTGCAACGAACACTGCCACTCGGCACGTCGCTGCGGCTTCAGAGCGCAGCCGACCCGGAGCAGACTCTCGGCCTCCCCCACGACGGAATGGAGCCGTTGCGCAGGATGGTTCGCTGGGTCATCGACCAATCGTCCGCGGTCGTGTGATGGAGTTGCGACGGCTGGGTCGCAGCGGCCTGTACGTCTCCGAGTTCACGTTGGGGACCATGACGTTCGGCATGGAGGGGTGGGGCTGCGACGAGGACACCGCGACGCGCCTTGTCCACCGCTACCTCGATGCGGGCGGCAACGCGATCGACACAGCCGATGGGTACGGGGCGTCAGAAGCCATCTGCGGCCGCGCCCTCAAGGGCAAACGCGACCAGGTCGTGATCGCGACCAAGTTCGGAATGCCGGTCGGGCGAGGTCCGCACGAGCGTGGCTCGAGCCGGATCCACATCATGCGGACCTGCGAGAACAGCCTCCGGCGTCTGCAGACCGATCACATCGATCTGTATCAGCTGCACGTCGACGACACGGCCACTCTGCTGGAGGAGACCGTCGCCGCGCTGGACGACCTCGTTCGTGCCGGCAAGGTCCGTTACGTCGGAGCGTCCAACCTTCGCGCCTACCGGCTGATGAAGGCACTCGCCATCTCGGACCGACTCGGCGCGGCACGATTCGTGTCGTTCCAGGGCCAGTACAACCTGATCGTGCGCACGCTCGAGCGCGAACACTTCCAGCTGATCGAAGACGAAGGGCTCGGTTTCATCAGCTGGAGCCCGCTCGCGGCCGGGATGCTGACCGGCAAGGTCATGCGTGGCTCGGAGTCCACCGACACCCGCCTCGGCCAACGCGCGGAGACGGCGTTCGATGCGCTGGTCAAGAACGAGCACGGCTTCGAGGTCGCCGTCGCAGTGACGAAAGCCGCCGCCGACGTCGGGTGTACGCCGGCTCAACTCGCGCTCGCCTGGCAGCGGACGCGGCCCGTGACATCCACGATCATCGGCGTCCGCACCGACGCCCAGCTCGACGACAACCTGGCCGCACTCCAAGTGACGATCCCCCCCCGACGTGCTCAGCGACCTGGAGGACGCCTCGCGACTGCCCGATGAGTACCCGGGGACGTTCATCGACACGTTCCAGGGATGGCTCCGCGTTGGGCGCTGCGGCGTCGATCTCAAGGTCTGAGCTCGTGAAGCGGCTCGACCTCAGCGTCGACGTGACCGACGCGTCCGGGCTCGGTGAGCAGGCGACGATCAAGGTGACCGTCCACCTTCCGACGGCCGAGCTCCTCGCGTCGCCTCCAATCGTGTGCTTCGCAAAACCCGGCGCCGGATTCTCGCGCGGGTATTTCACGACCGACCTGCCCGGACCTGCCTCGGGTGCGCAGGCCGACTGGCACGCCGCCCGTGGATGGATCTTCGTATCAGTCGACCACCTCGGCGTCGGCGGCAGCAGCAGCCACGAAGCCGACCACCTCGACTACACGACTCTTTCAGCGGCGAGTGACGCCGCCGAGCGCGAAGTGCTCCGTCAACTCGCCGAGGGAACGCTTCACGATGACACTGCCGCGATCGACGTACCGATCGTTCTCGGCATCGGCCAGTCGATGGGCGGCTGCCTGACGATCGTCCAGCAGGCACACCACCACACGTACCACGGGATCGGGATCCTCGGATTCAGCGTCCTCCACACCCAGTCGCCGATGCCACCCGGTCAGGCGCCGATCGTCAGGCCCTGGCGGTCACGCGACGCTTCGGTCACGCTGAATGCGTCTCAGCTCGAGACGTCGCGAGCGAGCGCCTCCGTCGAGGCCACGAGGTGGGCCTACTTCCACGACGACGTCGACACGGAGTTCTTTCTTCCGTCCCATGAGTACGCCGCCCGAGGAAGGGAGCTGCCGCCTTGGGCGTCGGCGACCTACCCGGGGGTCGTCGCCACGATCCTCACGCCTGGAATCGTTGCGTCCGAGGCCGCGGCTGTCGACGTACCAGTTCTGGTGCTGATGGGCGACCGCGACGTCATCGCCGACCCCAAGGGTGAGCCGCGCGCGTACCTCTCCGCGACGTCGGTCGACCTGTTCGTCTGCCCCCGAATGGCACACATGCACAACTTCGCGGGATCGCGGCATCTGGTCTGGCAGCGAATCCACGCATGGGGTAGCTGGGTTGCCGCCTTGCAAGGGACCCTCGACCATCGCGCACCAATCCCGACCAAGGAGAACACATGACCGTCAGCGTCACGCCCGTCTCGGCCGACATCGGCGTCGAGGTCAGCGGTCTCTCCGGCCATGAACTCGTCGACCGGCGTCGGGCCGACGAGTGTCAGGCATTGATCGACCGGCACGGCGTGGTGATCTACCGGGAGGTGGACCTCGACAACGACGAACTCGTCGCGTTCACCCGCATGCTCGGGGACATCGTGATGGGCGGGATGGGCCGCATGGAGTCGCATCCGGAGATCGACACCGTCAGCCTCGATCCGGAGAAGAGCGTGCTCGCCGCGTATCGATCAGGCACATTCCACTGGTACGTCGACGGAACGAACCACGAGGTGCCCCAGAAGGCGACACTGCTCATCGCTCGCGAGGTCTCCGACGAGGGCGGTGATACGGAGTTCGCCAATCTGTTCGCCGCATACGCAGCACTGCCCGAGGCGGAGAAGGCCGAACTCGAAGGACGACGCGTTCTGCACAGCTTTGCCGCAACTCAACGACTCGTCCACCCCGAGGCGTCGGACGGGGAGCGGCGTGGCTGGGACAAGGTGCCGTCACGGGAACACCCGATCGTGTGGACGAGGAGCAACGGTCGAAAGTCGCTGCTCATCGGCACCACGGCCGACCACGTCGTCGGGTGGCCGGAGGACGAGAGCCGGGCTCTGCTCGACCGCCTGCTCGCGTGGGCGACTCAGCCCCGATTCGTGCTGCGTCACCACTGGAGCATCGGCGACCTCGTTGTCTGGGACAACACGGGAATGCTCCATCGCGCCATCCCCTACGAGGCGACGTCGCGTCGTCTCCTCCACCGCACGACCCTCGTCGGCGAGGAAGCGGTCGCCTGAGGTCGATGGGCTCGCCCATTCTGCGGCTGCTCAGCTCGAATGCGAACGCACGCTGAACCGAGTCGCACGGATCAACACCGTCAGCCCGTTTCTCCAACAGAAGGAGCACCATGCCCGACAATGAACAACTCCTGGCCGCACGAGCGTTGCGCCGGGCGATCCTCGGCGATTCGCACGTCGACGGTCAGACTCGCGACGCCGATCCGAGAACGACCGAGTTCCAGGACTATGTCACCACCGTCGCCTGGGGTGTGTGGGCACGGGGTGGGCCGTTCACGACGCGCGACCGCAGCCTTCTCGTGCTGGCGATGACGGCTGCGCTCGGCCGGATGGAGGAGTTCCGCCTCCACGTCTCGGCGAACGAGCGCAGCGGCGTGAGCGACGCTGAGCTGGATGAGCTGCCGTATCAGATCGCTGCGTACTGCGGAGCGCCCGCAGGAGTCGCTGCCCGACGCGCGATCAATGAGGTCCGGGCGCAGCGGGAGACCAACGGATGACCGTCGTCGGCTTCATCGGACTCGGCAACATGGGAAGTGTTCTCGCTGGCAACCTCGTCGCCGTAGGTCAAACCGTGGTCGCGCATGATGCCGCCGGATCACAGCGTGGCGTCGACGGTGCGACCTTCGTCGCTGACGTCACCACGGTGGCGCAGCGAGCGGATGTCGTGGTGTTCAGCCTGCCGGATGGCAACGCGTCCGAGCTCGTCGCGCGGCAGATGGCCTGCGTAGCTGCTCGACGGGTCACGCACATCATCGATACCTCGACGATCGGACCCCACGCGGCGCATGTGATCGAGCTGCTCCTTGCGGACGCGGGCATCGGCTATGTCGACGCGCCGGTGTCGGGGGGAGTGGCCGGCGCACGAGCCCGAACGCTGGCGGTGATGTATTCGGGC
Organism: Ilumatobacteraceae bacterium; assembly: GCA_025463425.1. Lineage (GTDB taxonomy): Bacteria > Actinomycetota > Acidimicrobiia > Acidimicrobiales > Ilumatobacteraceae > WLMZ01. Next base: position 13,108 of record JAOBWQ010000191.1, read on the forward strand.
AGCGACGACGCATGCGATCGCGTGAAACCCGTCTTGGAGGGTCTGAGCGATCGGCTGAAGCGCGTCGGCGATCGCCCGGGCCTCGCCCAAGCGGTGAAGCTGGCGAACAACTTCCTCAGCGCAACAGCGCTCGCTGCCACCAGCGAAGCCGTCGCGTTCGGCGTCGCCTCCGGCGTGGACATGGGCGTCATGCTCGAAGTCCTCAACGCCTCGAGCGGGGCGAGCGCTGCAACCAGTGACAAGTTCCCGAACCACATCCTCACCGGGCGTTTCGGCTCCGGCTTCACGAACTCACTGATGGCCAAGGACGTCGCCCTGTACCTGCGCGAGGTCGAAGAGCAGAGCGGCCCAAGTTCCTATGGTGAGTTGACCGTCTCGCTCTGGAAGGCGTTCGCCGAGCAGGAGCCCGGCGCAGACTTCACGAAGATCTACCCCTACGTCATTGGTCGATGACGTGGATCGCATCGAAGCTCGCGCGTGCAGGCCCGGGCATGTCGGTCCGTGGCGAGGACGCCGGGCCGTGACGACATCGGGCCGAGGTCAGTTTCGCGAATGATGCTCTACCTCAGCGGGAACGTCGTTTGCTAGTCTCGACCCATGGAGATGCCGGACAGCGTTGCTGAACGGCGCAGGGAGGGGCAGCGCGTGGACCGATATCTGAGCGAATTCGGGGGAACCCTGACCGGGCTCGGTCACAACGTGGACACCCAGTACGTCAGCGGCGAGTTGCATCTCGACCGGGCGGCGGTTGTCGAGACATGCCGATGATGCGCGACCGTACGTCGCTCGTGACCGGCGCGGCATCGGGCATCGGCAGAGGTATCGCCGAACACCTCGCACAGCGCGGTGACAACGTCCTTGCGACTGACGTGACGGCGTTCGCCGAACCGGTTCACGACGTCGGGGTCAGCACTCAACATCTCGACGTGACTCAGCCCGACCAATGGGACGCAGTGGTCAATGGGTGCGATCGTCTCGATCGTCTTGTCCTGAACGCGGGCGTACGTCTCGGATTGCCTGAGCCCGACGCGATCACCGTCGAGGAGTACATGCGGACAATGGCCGTCAACCTGAATGGGGTGTTCTTCGGCATTCGCGCCGCAGTGCCCCTGCTGTCGGCCTCGGGCGGTGGATCCATTCTCGTGATCGGCTCGATGGCCGCTGTGGGTCCGCTGCCACGAGATCCGGTGTACGCCACCACGAAGCACGCTCTGGTCGGTCTGGTGCGGAGTCTCGCGCCGACGCTCATCGACCGAGGCGTACGCATCAACATGCTGTGTCCGGGAGTGGTGGAGACCGGCTTCCTCGGCTCCGACGGTCGACGCCAACTCGAGGCGCGGGGCGTCGTCGTGCTCGATCCGGCCGAGGTCGCCGTGGGCGCGTTGGCGATCCTGGATCAGACCGAAACGGGCCAGGTGTTCGTACAGCCCGGCCGTGCGGCCCCGACCCCGCACGAATTCCCGACCGTGGACCGGCCGGGGACCTGAACGCCCCGAACGTCACCCTCACGCGCAGAGAACGAAACCATTGGAGAGGAATCACATGAGCGACTTCGCAGCGCTTCACGACTTGACCGGCAAGGTTGCTGTGGTCACCGGCGGCTCCCGCGGCATCGGGAGGGCAATCGTCCAGGCGCTCGCCGAGGCCGGCGCAGATGTCGTCATCGCGTCGCGAAAGCTCGATTCTTGCGAACGCGCCGCGAGCGAGGTGCGTTCATCGACCGCAAGTGGGGCGGAAGCCATCGCGTTTCATGCTGGACGGTGGGACGATTGTGATCGGCTCGTCGCCGAGACGTTGCAACGGTTCGGCCGGCTGGACGTGTTGGTCAACAACGCTGGCATGTCGCCCGTGTATGAGCGGCTCGACGACATCACCGAAGCGCTGTACGACAAGACCCAATCCGTCAACCTCAAGGGGCCGTTCCGGCTCGCCGTACATGCGGGCACGTACATGGTCGAACACGAGGGCGGGTCGATCATCAACATCGGCACTGCCGGCTCGCTGATGGCAAGCGTGAACGAGTTGCCCTACGCGTGCGCCAAAGCCGGGCTCAACGCACTGACCGTCGGACTCGCCGACGCCTTTGCACCGAACGTTCGCGTGAATGCCATCTTGCCCGGCCCGTTCCACACTGATGCCACGGCCGCATGGGGTGTCGCCGATGGCGAGGCAACGTTCGTCCCGCTGCGACGCCTCGGCCGCCCAGAGGAGATCGGGCCGCTCGCGGTGCACCTCGCGAGCAGAGCGTCCAGCTACACCACCGGCGCGATCATCCGCGTCGACGGAGGTGTCACCCGGAAGGTATGACCCGCGCGGCTCAGTCCTTCGTGATCTCGAACGTCGCGGTCGTCGTCGCCGTCGAATCGCCGCCGACCCAGACGTCGAACGTCGACGCGTCGGTGACCCAGTCCCGGACGGCGGCGTTCCAGTACCGCCGTTCGGCCGGACCGATCGCGAACTGGATCGTGCGTGACTCGCCTGCCCCAAGCGTGACCCGCTGGAAGCCTTTGAGCTCGCGCACCGGTCGTGACGCCGAACCGTGGCGCTGGTGGATGTAGAGCTGGACCACCTCATCGGCCTCGCGCTTCGACGTGTTGGTGACCTCCACCGAGACCGTGACGGTGCCGTCCCTTGGCGCGCTCGCAGGCGAAACGCTGGGGTCGGCGTACTCGAACGTGCCATAGCTGAGGCCGTGTCCGAAGGGGAACAATGGCGTACTGGCCTCGTCCCAGTACCGGCGTCCCTGCTCGCCGGGGCCGTGAGACAGCGTGTGCGATGCGATGATCGGCACCTGACCCACCGTGCGCGGCCACGTGAACGGGAGCTTGCCGCCGGGGGACACGTCGCCGAAGAGGATTCCCGCCGTCGCCTCGCCCCCACGGGTGCCGGGGTACCAGATGTCGAGGATTGCGCCGACATGTTCCGCCGCCCAACGCAGATCCAGCGGACGGCCGTTCATGACCACCAGCACGACAGGGGTTCCCGTCGCGACGACCGCTTGGAGCAACTCGAGCTGCCGCCCAGGGAGTTCGAGCGAGGACCGCGATGCCAACTCACCGATCATGTTCTGGTTCTCGCCGACGACCATCACGACGATGTCGACCTCCGTGGCGAGATCGACTGCCCGTCGGAACTCGGCGTCCTCGTCGTAGTCCACCGGAATCGGCGCAGGACCTCCGTCCATCCGGTCGAATGGCGACGGGAAGACACGCGGCGGGATGAGCGGCCCGGGGGCATGGCTGACCCGCACGGAGTCGCCGAGACGGTTGCGGATCCCTTCCAAGACGGTGACGGTCTCGCCGAGGTCGAAGTCGAACACCCACGGGCCGAGCGTGTCGCGCTTCGAGTCCGCAAGGCCAC
>JAOBWQ010000327.1 GCA_025463425.1 Ilumatobacteraceae bacterium
GTGATGTCGAGGAACGCGGTGAACCGGTTGAACCGGCGCTGGCTGGTGAAGACGAAGATCGAACCCATCGCCGCCGACACACCGCCCATGAACGACAACGGGGTGAGCGGTGCACCACCGATGAACAGCACGGCGAACACGATCGCGGCCAGCACGATCGCCGACCCGAGGTCGCCCTGCAGCATGCACAGCACGCTGCCGGCACCCGTGGCCAGCATCAGCGGCAGCAGCGTGCGGCGCAGGTTCGACATCTGCTGCTCGCGGCGGGCCAACAGGTCCGCGCAGTAGAGCAGCATCGCCAGCTTCAAGAACTCCGATGGCTGGAACCCGACCGGTCCGATGAACACCCACGCCTTGGCCTCGTTCACCGATTGGCCGAGGCCGGGCACGAACGGCAGGCACATCAACGCGAACGCGCCGAGCACGATCAACGGGATCATCCGCCGCCAGCGGTGGTACGGCACGCGCGTCGTGATGACCATCGCGACACCACCGAGCACCGCCCACAGCAGCTGGCGGTTGAAGATCCGCCAGGGCGAGTTGCCCTGGTGCAGCGAGGTGATCGCCGAGGCGGAGAAGACCATCACGAGGCCGAGCATGATCAGGAACGTGACGACCAGGGCGATCATGTAGAACGCCGTCGGTGGTGGCCCGAGCGGGCGGGTCTGGGCCCGACGCGAGGGGTGCCCACGCTGGGCCGTGGTGCGCTCCAGCGCCTGGCGGCGGCGGTCGCCGATCAGCGTCGTACCGGTGGTCATGCCACTGCTCCGTTCAACCCCTTGCGATGCGATTCGGCCAGGTGCTGTTCCACGCAGGCGCGGAAGTCGTCGCCACGGGCGGGATAGCCGCCGTCGGGGTACCAATCGAAGCTGGCGCAGGCCGGCGAGAGCACGACAGCGTCGCCGCCGCAGGCCAGCTCGGCGGCAGCACCTACGGCGGCGCGCATCGACGCAGCTCGCACGACCGGGCAGATCCCGTCGAACACGCTGGCGACGAGGTCTGCGGCCTCACCGATCGCGACCACGCCACGCATCCGCTGTGGCTCGCTGGCGATCTCGCTGAGATCGAGTCCTTTGTTGCGCCCGCCTGCGATCAGCACCAGCGACTCGAACGCGCGGATCGCAGTGAGCGCGGCGTGAGGCGTGGTGGCCTTCGAATCGTTGAACCAGTCGATGCCGTCGGACGCACCGACGTGCTGGAGCCGGTGGTCGGGACCGACGAACCGACCGAGCGCGGTCGCGATCGCAGCGACGTCGGCGAGGCCGGCCTCGTGCACCAGCGCCGCCGCAGCCAGCGCGTTCGTGATGTCGTGCGGGAGTGACCGGCTCATCGCCGACACCTTGCAGATCGGGCCGAACGGTGCAACGAGCCATCGAACACCGTCGACGTCGTCGCAGCGGTAGTCGCTGCCGACGAGGCCGAAGGTGATCTGGCGCGAGCTCGTGGCGCGCAGCTGAGCCATCACGATGGGGTCGTCGACGAAGCCGATCGCGGCATCCTCGGCACGCTGGTACATCCACATCCGGGCCTTGGCCGCCTGATAGCTCGCCATGCCGGTGTGCCAGTTGAGGTGGTCCGGGGCGAGGTTCAGCCAGACGGCGCTGTCCGGCCGGAAGCACGTCGTCCAGCTCAGCCGGAAGCTGGTGCACTCGACGACGAACGCGTCGATCGTGTCGTCGGCGATCGCTTCGACCAACGGCACGTCGGTGTTGCCGACGGCGACCGCGTGCAGCCCCGCAGCCAGCAGCATCTCCGTCGCCATGAAGGTCGTGGTGGTCTTGCCGTCGGTTCCGGTCACCGCCAGCATCGGTCGCGGACCGCCGGGGCGGAGCTGTTCCCATTCGTAGGCGAGGTCGATCTCGGTGCGCAGCGGGCGATCCGCGCCGAGCGCAGCGATCACCACCGCGTGGGTCTCGGCGATGCCCGGCGCAGGTGCGACGAGGTCGGCCCACTCGACGAGTTCAGCGATCAGTGCAGCGTCGGGTGCGGCGTGGAGCACGACACCCGCGGCATCAGCGGCGGACTGCTTGGCCGGGGTGACGTGATCGTCGGCGGCGACCACGTCGTAGCCGCGAGCGACGAGGGCGCGCATCACTGCTTCCCCAGCGATCGCCACGCCGTAGACCAGCGCGCGAGGCATCAGCCGCCGACCTGCTTCGAGAAGTCGGCGATGAACAGCGCGAGCGCGCTCGCGACGCAGATCCCCGAGATCAACCAGAAGCGGATGATGACCGTGGTCTCCGGCCAGCCGACGAGCTCGAAGTGATGGTGGATCGGCGACATCCGGAACAACCGCTTCTTGCGGCCGCTGGCCTTGAACACGATCATCTGGACGGCCACCGAGCCGGCTTCCATCACGTTGATCCCGCAGATCAGGACCAGCAGCAGCTGGGTGTTGAGCGTGAGCGCAAGGAGCGACAGCGCCGTTCCGAGTGCGAGCGCGCCAACATCACCCATGAAGATGCGCGCGGGCGCGGCGTTGAACCACAGGAAGCCACCGCATGCCCCCGCGAACGCCGCTGCCAGTACAGCGAGGTCGAGCGGGTTGACGATGTCGGCATAGATGTGCCGGTAGCGCAGGCCGATGTAGCCGATGATCGTGAACGCCAGGAACCCCATCAGCGCCGAGCCCCCCGCCAGACCGTCGAGGCCGTCGGTGACGTTGACTGCGTTGCTGGGGGCCCAGATCATCGTGCCCGCCCACAGCACCCAGACGTACCACGGGATGTGGATGCCGGGCAGCGTCGCGCGCGTCATCGAGATCGTGCGGCTGATGTCGGTGGCCTGCACCAGCCACAGCGCGAGCAGGCAGCTCAGCCCGCGCGTGATGTAGCTCTTCTTCTTCCAGAAGATGCCCCGGTTGTGGCTCTTCTTGACCTTGATGTAGTCGTCGAGGAAACCCATGAACGACATCACCAGGATGCCGACCCAGGCGATGATCGCCTGGTTGGAGAACGCGAGGTCGCGCACGTGCGCGACCAGCCAGCCGGTGAACGCCGCCACCACGATCGCGAGACCGCCCATCGTCGGGGTGCCGGCCTTCTTCATGTGGTGCTCGGGGCCGAGGTCCTCCTTGCCGAGGATCGGCTGACCCTTGCCGCGGTTGCGGAAGAACGAGATCAGGAACCGGGATCCGATCAGCGAGACCACCATCGAGATCGCACCGGCGAACATGATCGCGATCACGACTCGGGCCCCTTCTCGACGTGGCGCGCATCGGGCTCGCGCATCCCATTCTCGGACATCAACATCTCCAACACGGTTCGGGCGACTGCCCGATCGTCGAAGGGCTCGACGGTCGAGGCGAAGGTCTGGGTGGTCTCGTGACCCTTGCCGGCGATGACGACCACGTCGCCAGGACCGGCAGCTCGCAGCGCAACCTGGATTGCTTGGTGACGATCTGGTTCCACCGCGATCCGGCCACGGTAGCCCGCGGGCACCCCTTCGATGATGTCATTGATGATCCGTGCCGGGTCCTCTGACCTGGGGTTGTCGGAGGTCACCACGATCAGGTCGGCGGCCGTCGCCGCAGCGCGACCCATCTCCGGGCGCTTGTCTCGGTCGCGATCACCGCCGCAGCCGAAGACGACGACGACCCGGTGATCGCCGACGATCGCCTGCCCACGGGCGATCTCGTGGGCCGCGGCCAGCACTTCGCTCAGCGCATCCGGCGTGTGCGCGTAGTCGACGACGACCACGAACGGTTGGCCGACCTCGACCGGCTCGAACCGCCCGCGAACGGGTGGCGTGGTCGCGATCGCCGCAGCGATCTCCGCTGGAGCGAACCCGAGCGTGAGCAGCGTGGTGGCGGCGGCGAGGCTGTTCGAGACGTTGAACCGCCCACCGAGGCCGATCCTGACGCGGACGTCCCTCCACGTGTAGCTGAGGTCGAAGGGGCCGACCTCGACCTCGGACGCGTCGTGCGCGGAATACGGCACGATGGGGATCGACGCGCTGTCGGCGAGGAGTTGGCCGTGGACATCGTCGACGTTGACGACACCGACTTCGGTGAGCTCGGCCTCGAACAGTCGGGCCTTGGCCGCGAAGTACCGCTCCTGGGTCGCGTGCAGATCGAGGTGGTCGCGGCCGAGGTTGGTGAACACGCCGACGCGGAAGTGCGCGCCGCCGACGCGGTCGAGCGCAAGCGCGTGCGAGGAGACCTCCATCGCGACCGCGGTGCAACCGGCGTCGCGGAACTCGGCCAACCTCGCCTGCAGCTCGGGGGCCTCGGGCGTGGTGTGCGCGCCGGACAGCGTGCCGATCACACCCGTCTGCCGACCGAGTGCGTTCAGCGCCGACGACAGGATGTGCGCCGTGGTGGTCTTGCCGTTGGTGCCGGTGATGCCGACCACATCCATCGCTGCGGCCGGATGACCGAAGAACGCCGCGGACAGCGGCCCCATCGCGATTCTCGTGTCGCCGACGACGACCTGCGTCGGCGCGTCCGCGGTGGACCCCGACACGGTCAGCGGATGGTCGACGACGAGGACCGATGCCCCCGCCGCCACGGCAGCCTCGGCGAAGGCGTGGCCGTCGCTGTGCTCGCCTCGAACGCAGAAGAACATCGCACCGGCGCTGACGTCGCGCGAGTCGAACGCCACACCCGTGACCTCGGGGTCCGTCGAGACTTCAGGATCGGGATGGATCACGGAGCGGACGTCGACGTCGGGTGCACCGGCGAGCACGGCCGACAGTGAGGTCATGGCTTCGGGCATCCGCCGGTGGTGTTCGGCGGCTGGATCTCGAGCTGGTGCATGATCGCCGGCACGACGGCCTGGAAGACGGGTGCGGCCGCGGTGCCGCCGAACCGGTTGAGGTTGGTCGGATCGGGCTCGTCGATCGAGATCAGGGTCGTCACCTTCGGCGCCTCGGCCGGGAAGAACCCGACGAACGACGAGTAGTACTTGGCGTCCTTGCCTTCGGCGCCGTAGACGCCGTTGACCGCCTTCACGCCCGTTCCGGTCTTGCCCGCAACGGTGATGCCGTCGACCTGGGCGGCCGCGCCGGTGCCGTCGCACACCACGGCGCGCATCATCAGGTTCATTGCCTGCGCGGTGTCCGGTGTCAAGACGGTTCGGGTAGAGGCAGCCGCGGCCGGCACGACCACGCCGTCCTCACCGATGGTGCCCTGGACGAGCCGCGGCGAGACGTAGACGCCGTTGTTGGCGACGACGTTCACCGCTCCGATGAGCTGGATCGCCGTCGCGCAGACCCCGTAGCCGTAGGACTTGGTGACCTTCTCCGTGCCCTGCCACTTCTGCCACGGAGCGAGCAGGCCCTTTGACTCCGACGGGAAGTCGAGCGCCGACTTCTGCCCGAGCCCGAACGCCGTCATGTAGTTGTACTGCCGCTCCGGCCCGAGCGACTCCGACTCGGCGATCGTGCCGATGTTCGACGAGTGCACGAGGATGTCCTGGACCGACATCATCTCGGTTTTGTGGTACTCGGCGTCGTGGATGACCTTCTCCCACTGCGTGCCCTTGTCGTAGATCCGGTAGCCCGGCACCTCGATGTAGGTCTGCGGGGTGACGAGTCCCTCGTTCAGCGCAGCCGACGTCGTGATCACCTTGGCCACCGAGCCCGGCTCCTCGCACGCCACCGCTCCGAGGTTGGCGGAGGTGACCGCATATGTGCCGTCCGCGCGGATCTCGACGCTGGCCATCGCGAGGATGTTGCCGGTCCCCGACTCCTCGACGATCGCGGTGCCGCCCTTGGCGCGCAGCTCGCTGACCTGCTTGAGCAACGCCTGCTCGAGCGAGAACTGGATCGAACGGTCGAGCGTCAGCACCAGATCGGTTCCCGGTACAGCGGGCACCGACACCGAGCCCGATCCCGGGATCGCGTTGCCCTTGGTGTCGTGCTCCTGGACGAGCTCGCCGTCCTTGCCGGTCAGCAGCGAGTCATATTGGCGCTCGAGCCCGGCGATGCCCTTGCCGTCGGTGTCGGTCTTGCCGATCACGCCGAGGGCGAGATCGCCACCGGGCACGACGCGTGTGTCCTCCTCGTAGGAGTCCACACCGGCGAGCTTCAACGACATGACGGCGCCTGCGGTGGCGTCGTCGATCTGCCGGGCGACGTACTCGAAGCCCTTGGTCTTGTCACTCATCGCGACGACGAGCGACTGTTGCTTGGCGGCCGACAGGTGCAACGTCGTTGCCAGGACCGCGGCCGTGCCGACGGGATCGAGGACGAGCTTGGGGTTGACGAAGATCGTCGTGGCCGGCACGGAGAGCGCCAGCTCGTCACCGTTGCGGTCGAAGATGACGCCACGGCTGGCGGGGAGGACCGTCTCCTCGGTGCGCTGATGGGTACCGGCGAGGGTGTAGCTCGCGGCATCGGTGGTCTGCAACATCGTGATGCGCACCAGGATGGCACCGAACACCAGGGCGGCGCCGACCAGCAAGGCGATCAGGCGCCGGCGAGGCGTGCCGGCGCGGAACCAGCCGGGAGTCAGGCGGTCAGCGACGCGAACCCGGCGAGGTGTCTGCTTGACCCGAGCCAGAGGCTGCGCGTGCTTGGCCGGACGTCGGCGGTGCGCATCGGCCTTGAGCCGGTCGGCGACCGGTTGGATCGCGCGGCGGTCGCGGCCACCGTCCCGGACGTGCTTGCGGCCGACGGGCTCGAGCACCCGTTGGCGAGCGGTTGCGCCGGACGATTGCGTCGAAGCTGCCGTCCGCGTCGACGTCCGGCTCGGCGCGGGTGCGGAGCCCTTGCGTGGCGCCGTCCGCGCGGACGTCGAGCTGGAGCCCGACGAGGTGCTGCGCCGGGTGGTGCCGCGGCGGATCGCGTCGGCCTCGGCCAGGCGGCGGTCCTGGGCACGGAACTCGGCGACCCGTTCACGCTGGGCCGGCGTCCCGCGGCCGTGCTTGCGCGATCCCCGAGCCGGTTCGCTGGTCGTGCTCGGAGTCCGGCGATCGGTCATGGCACGTCTCCGGTCACGGCCTTCACGTCGCCGAACTGATCGAGGGAGGACTGCCCGGGCGCGCCGACCGAATCAGGCAGGCCACTCGCGCTCGCCATCACGCTGGCGACGACGGAGGGATCGATGGTCATGAAGTCGCCACTCTGCGCCGGCGACATGCCGAGTCGCTTGGCCTCGACCGCGAGGCGGTTCGGCGAGCGCAGCTCGGCACGCTCACGGCGCAGGACGTCGTACCGGTTGCGAGCGGCCGTGACGGCCCGCTCGGTCCTGTCCAGGGCCAACTGGTTGCGGGCGATCTGGGTCTGGAAGGCCACTGCGCCGATCAACATCGCGAACAGCACGAGCGCGCCCAGCACGACGATGCTCATCGCCCGCCGCCGACGCGGAGCGACCACTTCGAGGTGCGGTGGTTGCGGTCTGAGCCCTGGCGCCCCGGCACCCGGTGCGGCGGTGGCGCGCACCATCGGTCGCCGCTGCAGCGGCGCGCGGCGCAGATCGGACGGCCGGACCCTCAGTCCCCGGTCGGGGTCTTGGCGCGGCAGCGGAGCAACGGCCGCCACGTCAGTTGCGCCCCTGTGCTGCGGCAGCGGACTCTTCGAGCGTCAGTCGCTCGACGACGCGCAGCCGCGCCGAGGCGGCGCGACGGTTCTGCTCGATCTCGATGCTGGTCGGTGTGCGTGGCACGCGCCTCACCAGGCGGACGGTGCGCACGGCACCGCACACGCACGGCAGGTTCGGCGGGCAGACGCAGTCGCCGGTCTCCGCGGAGCGGAACCGCTCCTTGACGATCCGGTCCTCACCGGAGTGGTAGGACAGCACGGCCACTCGTCCACGCGGCTTGGTGTTGGCGATGGCTTGGTCCAGCGCCGAGGGCAGGATGCCGAGCTCGTCGTTGACCTCGATCCGGATCGCCTGGAACGACCGCTTCGCCGGGTGGCCGCCGGTGCGCCGCGCTGCCGCTGGGATCGCGTCGACGATGATCCCGGCAAGCTCGGCCGTGGACTCGATCGGGCGGTGGGCCAGGATCGCTCGCGCGATGCGGGGGGCGAACCGCTCGTCACCGTTCTCCTGGAGGACGCGGATCAGCTCACCTTCGGAGTAGCCGTTGACGACGTCGGCGCCGGACCACGTCTGGGTGGTGTCCATGCGCATGTCGATGGGCGCGTCGTTGCGGTACGAGAAGCCACGCTCGGCGCGGTCGAGCTGCGGCGAGGAGACGCCGAGGTCGAAGAGCGCGCCGCTCAGCCCAGCCTTGAGGTCGCCGGCTGGACGATCGCCGGAGCCTGCATCGAGCGGCCCGTCGGCCAGCGGCCCGGAAAACGTGTGGATGATCGGTCGAGTGATGTCAGCGGTGCTCATGGCGGTCTGAAGGTCGTCGAATCGACAGTGCACCGCGATGAACCGTTCCCCGAAGCGAGCCAGACGGCGGGTCGCTGCGGCGAGTGCGGACAGATCGCGATCGACCCCGAGCACCGAGAGGTGCGAGTGGGCTTCGAGCAGGAGCTCGCTGTGCCCGCCGCCCCCCAACGTCGCATCGAGGACCCATCCGGGTGGCACGGTGGCGAAGAGTCCGACGATCTCGGCGGCCATCACGGGATGGTGCACGAACTCGCTCGGTGATGATGGCGAGTTGGTGTTCACGTGATGTCTCTCTGTCGTGCACGCTGGTGGCGTCGCTGCTCTGCGTCGGGAAGTGC
>JAOBWQ010000215.1 GCA_025463425.1 Ilumatobacteraceae bacterium
CGACGCCTCGGCCGGCGACGGAGCGGGCTCCAGCGCGATCGGCGTCGTCGGCCTCGCCACGCTCCGCAACGCCGGGTTCAACGTGCTGACGTGGGACCCGCGCGGGTTCGGTGAGTCCACCGGCACCGTGGAGATCGACAGCCCGAAGTACGAGGGCCGCGACGTCGAGCAGCTGATCGACTGGGTGGCCACCCAACCGGGCGTCGAGCTGGACGCACCCCGTGATCCGCGGATGGGCATGTTCGGCGCGTCGTACGGCGGCGGGATCCAGCTCGTCACCGCCAGCATCGACTGCCGCGTCGACGCGATCGTGCCGGTGATCGCCTGGAACTCGCTGCAGACCAGCCTCTTCAAGGCCGACACCGCGAAGACCGGGTGGGCCACGTTCTTGTCCGCGGTCAGCAACGGGCGCGACATCGATCCCGTGATGGCGCGGGCCAATGCCGCCAGCAATGCGAACGGCGTCGTCGATCGTGCCGACGTGCAGTGGTTCGCCGATCGTGGACCCGGTGACGCGGTCGGCAAGATCACGGTGCCGACACTGATCATCCAAGGCACCGTGGACACGTTGTTCACGCTCGACGAGGGCGCGACCAACTTCACGACCCTGCAGTCGAACGGGGTGCCGACCGCGATGCTCTGGTTCTGTGGTGGACACGGCGCGTGCCTCACCGATGCCGGTGACCTCAGCCGCACGTCGACCGAGGCGATCGCCTGGCTGCAGCGATATGTCGCCGGCGAGGATGCCACGGGTGAAGTGCCGAAGTTCGCGTTCGTCGACCAGGACGGCACGTCCTACACCGCTGACGCCTTCCCTCTCCCCGAGGCCCATCCACTCGTCGCCGACGGCACCGGCACGCTGGATCTCACGGCCGACGGCGGGGCTGGGCCGGCGACCATCCCGGCCAGCGCGCAGGGGCTCGGCGGTGCCGTCGCGCCGATCACGCCGGGCAAGGCCACCAACGCCGTGAACGTGACCATCCCCGCGCCGGCAGCCGACACCGTGCTGGTCGGGGCGCCCGAGCTCTCGCTGACGTATTCGGGCACCGTCGCCGACGGCGATCGCCCGACCCGCGTGTTCGCGCAGCTGGTCGACGACGCCACCGGGCTCGTCCTCGGCAACCAGATCACCCCGATCGAGGTCACCCTCGACGGGCAGTCGCGCACGACGTCGGTACCGCTCGAGATGATCGCGTTCACCGCGCATCCAGCCAGCACGTTGACGTTGCAGGTCGTCGCGACCACGACCGCCTATGCGCAGCCTCGCCTCGGCGGCAGCATCGCCTTCACCGCGATCTCGATCACGCTGCCCGCCGTCTCGGGGGCGACGCCGGCCGGCTGATCAGCCCAGGTTGGCGGTGAAGAACTCGAGCATCCGCTGCCACGCGTCGGCGGCGGACTCGGCATGGAAGCTCGGCCGACGGTCGCAGTTGAAGCCGTGCTCGGCATTCGGGTAGCGGACGATCTCGGTGGCCGCAGACGACGTCGCCGCCGCAGTGCGCAACGCTTCGACGTCGTCGATGGGGATGCCGGTGTCGAGGTCGCCGTACAAACCCAGCCACGGCACGGTCAGTCGCGGCGCGAGGTCGACGAGTGCTGGGAAGCCGAACCGACCGGCCGCGACGCCCCCGCCGTAGAACGTCACCGCCGCGCCGACCGAGCGCTCGACGGCAGTCACGAGCGCCAGCGTCCCTCCCATGCAGAACCCCATCACCCCGATCGCCGATGGGCCGAATCCTGCGCCGGACGCGTGAGCCAGCGCCGCGTCGATGTCGGCCAGGACGGTCTCGGGCGTCAGCCCGGCGAAGTGCGGGGCGATCTTGGAGAAGTCGTCGTAGCCGAGCTTCGGGTCACCGGTGCGATGGAACAGGTGCGGAGCGATGGCCACGTAGCCGGCGTCGGCGATCCGTCCGCAGACGTCCTCGATGTGGTCGTTGACCCCGAACGCTTCCTGGAGCACGATCACTGCGCCTCGGGTCGCGCCGCTGGGCGTGTGCACGGACAGGGGTGTAGCCGCAGCGGCGGCGGTGTCGGTCATCCGGCCGACTGTATTCGCAGCGCCGTCAGGTCGGCGATCGGTCGAACTGGTAGATCCTCGCGAAGTTGGCGAGCGCGGCATCGTCCCCCTCGACGGTGATCACGCCATCGTCGATCGCGGCCTGCAGCGTGGTGCGTCCCTGGCGGATGTCGATCCACACCCGCCCCGGCGACTCGATGACGAGGTCCGGTGTCTCGTGTGCTGATCCGCCGCCCCGCCTGGTGGAGAGCGTCGCTTCCTGGTCGCCGATGCGGAAGAGGTAGCGCTCGTCGATCCCGACCGCTGCCACCGGGTCGTAGTACGTGGCGACGGTGCCGTTGATGGCTGTCCACGCCCGAACCACCTGGTCGTCCTCCGGCTCCTCGAGCAGCGGCATCCCCCACTTGGCGAGCGCACGCATGACGGGGATCGCCTGCCGTCCGCGATCGGTGATCGTGTACACCGATCGAGCCGCCGGCGGCGGCAGCTCCTTGGTGGCGAGCAGGCCTTGTTCGGCCATCGAGCGGAGACGCTGGGTGAGCAGCGTCGGGGCGATCCCGGGGAGATGGTCGCGCAGGTCGGTGAAACGTTGATCGCCGATCACGAGCTCGCGCAGGATCAACAACGTCCATCGATCGCCGAGCACGTCGAGGGCGCGGGCGATCGGGCAGTACTGCTCGTCGTAGCGCACGGTTGCCGGCATCGCTCACACCCTCCTGCGGGCAGTGTACGGATCGACGATCCAACCCACGATCACGCCGTCCACCGGGTGTGGAAGGTCTCGGCGACGGCAACACCGTCGGACGTCGCGAGCATGCCGTGCTCGAGCGCGATGCCACCGCTGCTGGTGCGCGCCTCGAACACGCCTTCCAGCCACGTGTCCGGCGCGGCGGGCAGCGTGCGGTGGATGTGGACGGCGTAGTCGATGCTGACGCCCCCTGTCGGCGGCACGAACCGGCGGAACGGCGACGGGGGGAACCAGTCACCGATCATCGTCAGCCACGCCGCATCGAACGGTCGGACTTCCAGCGGGCGGACGTGCCCGCTGATTCGAGTCTCGTCGGCACCTCCGATCGGGATGGTCGCCGGGTCGATCAACAGGTCGGCCTGGCCGAAGTGCTTGATCATCGGCGGTGGGGTGAACCGCACGCACTCGTCGCGAGCAGCGGGCCGCCGCAGCATCGGCTCGGACCACTCGTTCCCGGGAACCGGGGTCAGCATCGTGATCCGCGTGTTCGTCACGTCACGGCCACCCTGGAGCACCCTCGCGATGACGGTGGCGAACGAACGTCCGGACCGGATCACGTCGAGCACGATCTCCGCCGGTCCCGCCTTCGTCGGACGGAGGAACGATGCGGCGACGGTGCGCACCTCTCGCCCCGGGAGCACGGCCTCGGCGGCGCGCACGGCGAGCGACGTGACGTAGCCGCCATGGACCCCGAGCAACGACGCCCACGATTCGTCGAGATCGGCGGCGAAGACGACCGAGCCGGCGCCGTCAGGATCAGCCACGCGCCGGACCCGGGTCGTGTCGTCGAAGTGGGTGGTCGACGTCTGTTCCGTCTCTGCCACGGTGCTGCTCCGGTTGTGACTCATGTTGCGTGCTCCACGATGTGCTTCTCGCTTGACTCTCGAAATCATATCGACTAGTAGTTTAAAGATACTAATTTGAGCGAGGGGCTGTGCGAATGATCGAGAACACCGAACGAGACGGCGAGCGCGTCGAACCGGAGCCCGTCCAATTCGAACAGGGAGAGTTCGCGACGGTCGAGATCACCGAGGCAGACGCGCGCAGCCCATGGATCGTGCTGACTTCGACGAGCCTCGCTGTCTTCGCGGTCTTCCTCGACACGACGATCGGCTTCGTGTCCTTCCCGGCGATCAGCGCGACGTTCCGCTCGGCCGGTCCATCGACGCTGTCATGGGTGCTCAACGCTTACACGCTGGTGTTCGCCGCACTGCTGATCCCGTCAGGTCGGCTGGCCGACCGCGTCGGGCGCCGGAAGATGTTCCTCATCGGCGTCGTCACGTTCACCACGGCCTCGATGCTGTGCGGCCTGGCGCCGAACGTCGGCTTCTTGATCGCCGCGGAGATGCTCGAAGCGGTCGGCGCGGCGATCCTCGTGCCGGCGTCCTTGGCGCTCGTGCTGCAGACGTTCCCGCGGCACAAGATCCCCGTCGCGGTCGCGATCTGGGGAGCGATCGGTGCCGTCGCCGGTGCTGCCGGGCCGACGCTGGGGGCGCTCGTGGTCAGCAACCTCAGCTGGCGCTGGGCCTTCTACATCAACCTGCCGGTCGGGCTGTTCAGCTTCGCGCTCGGCAAGCGGGTGCTGCCCGAGGGTCGTGAGGCCAACCCCGGGCGGTTGCCCGATCCGTTCGGCGTGCTGTTGCTGGCGGGTGGCGTCGCGCTCGTGACCTACTCGATCGTCGAGACCAACACCTGGGGATGGGCCAGTGTGCGCTTCGTGGCGACGCTCGCCGTCGCGCTCGGTTTGCTGGGTCTGTTCGTCTATCGCTGCAGCAGGGTCGGCAACCCGGTGATCCACCTCGGCCTGTTCCGGGCGAACAACTTCCGCTGGGCCAACGCGGCCATGGTCGTGTTCGCGATCGGGTTCAACGCGATGTTCCTCGGCAACGTGCTGTTCCTCACTCGCGTGTGGAACTACTCGATCCTGCGTGCAGGCCTGTGCATCTCGGTCGGTCCGCTGATCGTTGCCGCGACCGCGCCGTACTTCGGCAAGCTGGCCGGCCGGATCGGCCAACGTCGGCTGCTGATGCCCGGTGGCCTGCTGTGGGCGGCAGGCGGCGCGTGGCTGCTCGCCCGGGTCACGACGTCACCCGACTACGTCGGCACGTACCTCCCGGCGGTTCTGTGCACGGGCATCGGCGTCGCCCTGTGCCTGCCGCAGCTGTCGTCCGCTGCAGTGCAAGGCCTTCCTCCGGACCAGTTCGGATCGGGCTCGGCGGTCGGGCAGGCGGTCCGCAACCTCGGCTCCACGTTCGGGGTCGCGCTCGTGGTTGCGTTCACGACGGGCCTCACAGCCGCCAACGCGCTGGACGGCTTCCACCACGTCTGGTGGCTGCTGACCATCTGCGGCGTGACCGTGTCACTGCTGTCGAGCCGACTGGTGCGCATCGCCACCCCGGCCAACCC
>JAOBWQ010000331.1 GCA_025463425.1 Ilumatobacteraceae bacterium
GGAACGCTTCATCCTTGTCGTCGAGCACGATCGTCGGGCACAGCGCGGCGAAGTGGTCGTTGGCGTGGTCGCTGACGAACCGTTCGCCGGTGCGGGTCGCAAGGGTCTCGTCGTAGATCTTGCGCAACCCGGCGATCTCGTCCGGGCCGCCGAAACCGAGCACCAACGCGCCGACACCGAGCTCGCCGGCGAGTCGCACCGTGTCCTGCTTGGTGCACGCGATGTGCATCGGCATGTGGGGCAACTGGGCGGGTCGGGGCGTGATCGGCCGGCTGGGGACGTCGAGGCGATCGGTGTGCCACTCGAAGCGCTCCTCGCGCCAGATCCGAGCGAGTATGCGCAGGGTCTCCTCGACCTCGGCGTAGGTGTCGGCCGGGTTGACGCCGAAGAGCCCGGTCTCCTGTGCGGTGGCGCCGCGTCCGCCGCCGACCTCGACCCGTCCCCCCGACAATGCGTCGAGCATGGCCAGTCGCTCCGCGACACGGACCGGGTGGTTGAACCCGAACGGCATCAACACGCAGCCGTGACCGATGCGGACGCGCGAGGTGCGCGCCGCGACGAACGACAGGAAGATCTCCGGAGCGCTCATGTGCGAGTACCAGGTGAGCGCATGGTGCTCGACGGCCCAGATCGCGTCGAACCCCATCGCCTCGGCGAACACCGCCTGCTCCACGCAGTCGCGCAGCACCCGCTGCTCGTTGGCCGCTGACGCATCGTTCATCTGGGCTTCGAAGATCAATGAGAACCGCATCGTGGAGAACCTCTTGGTCGATCGGGACGGTCAGTGCCCCGGGGGCTTGACACGTCGAGTAGAAATAGTTCTATTAGAACTATTCTCGGACGTCAAGGGGAGATTCGATGAGCGCGTTGGACGGCAAGGTGGCCATCATCACGGGCGGCGCGGGTGGCATGGGTGCAGCCCACGCGCGACGCTTCGTCGGCGAGGGAGCGCGGGTGATGCTCACCGATCGCGCCGACGATGCCGGGCGCGAGCTCGTCGCGGAGCTCGGCGATGCCTGCCGGTTCGCCCACCACGACGTCAGCAGCGAGGACGACTGGGCGCGGATCGTGTCCGCAGCAGTCGATGTGTTCGGCGGACTCGACATCGTCGTCAACAACGCGGGCGTGCACTGGACGAAGGCGATCGAAGACGAGACGGTCGCCGGGTTCACGACGGCGTTCAACGTCAACCTGCTCGGCACGTTCCTCGGGATCCGCGCGGCGATCGCGCCGCTGCGCGCGCGTGGCGGTGGGTCGATCGTCAACATCAGCTCGCTGGCCGGGACGACGGGCCTCGGATGGCACGGCGCGTACGGGGCATCGAAGTGGGGCGTGCGCGGGCTCAGCCGCACCGCCGCCAACGAGCTCGGCGCCGACGGCATCCGGGTCAACATCGTGCTCCCGGGAGCCATCGAGACGTCGATGCTGCCGCCCGACCGGACCGGCCTCGGCGACGCCCGCTTCGCCCGCCTCCCGCTCGGTCGTTCCGGTCAGCCGAGTGAGGTCACCGACGTCGTCCTGTTCCTCGCGTCCGACGCGTCGTCCTACATGACCGGTGCGGAGCTCGTGGTCGATGGTGGCAGCGCGGCCGGGCCGCCACTCACTCCCCGTCCACCTGCGGAGCATCCAGGCCCGGCGTCCGGGGCGGCAGGGGACGTCGAGCGGTGAGCACCGCGGCAGAAGCTCCACCGCCGGCGGAGCTGCCTCCGACGGCGTGGGCGGTGCTGGGATTGCTGTCGTTCGAGCGTGAGCTGAGCGGCTACGACCTCAAGAAGTGGGCCGACAACTCGCTGCGGTTCTTCTACTGGAGCCCGGCCGCCAGCCAGATCTACGCCGAGCTGAAGCGCCTCGAACGACTCGGTTTCGTGACGTCGCGGATCGCTGCGCAGGACGATCTCCGCAACAAGCGGCTCTTCGCGATCACGCCCGCAGGGCTGGTGGCGATCCGGGGCTGGGTGCAACACGCACCCGTCGAACCACCGATGCTCAAGCACGGCGTCGCGCTACGGGCATGGCTCGGCCACCTCGCCGATCCGGCGCGCCTGCGCGAGATGGTGGCGGAGCACCGCGACAACTCGGCGGCCCTCGCCGAGGAGGCGTCCAACGCCGCCGCGAGCGCAGCGATCACCAAGGGCTGGGAGTACCCCGCGCTCGTCAGCCGTTGGAGCCAGCGCTACTTCGAGGCCGAGCAGCGTCTGGCTGCGGAGATGCTCAACGATCTCGACGAGCTGGCTGCGACGCTCGGCGACGCGCGACGTCGTCGATGACGGTGTCAGCTCGCGTGCAGAACCAACGAAGGACGCGGCAGGATGGGAAAGGCGCATGCGCCACACCGACGCCACGAGGGGACTCACGATGAAGACGCTCTACACCGCCACTGCGACTGCCACGGGTGACGGCCGCAACGGCCACGCCACCAGCGAAGACGGCATCCTCGACCTCGATCTGCGGATCCCGACCCAGATGGGCGGCCCGGGTGGGGCGACCAACCCGGAGCAGCTCTTCGCGGTCGGCTATGCAGCGTGCTTCCACTCCGCGCTCAAGGTCGTCGCCGGCCAGGACAAGCTCGACGTCAGCGGCACGGAGGTATCGGCCAGCGTCGGCATCGGCATGCTCGACAACGGCGGGTTCGGCCTGGAGGTCGAGCTCGACGTCTACGCACCCGGTCTCGAGCGGTCCGTCGCCGAGGCGCTGGTCGCCCGTGCCCACGAGGTCTGCCCCTACTCGAACGCGACGCGCGGCAACATCGAAGTGAAGCTCACCGTCATCTAGATCTCCATCGCGGTCTATCCTCCACGGCGTGCCCACGCCGATCACGGTCGCCCTGATGAACGACTTCGACATCGTCGTGAGAGGCCTTGCAGAGATGCTCGCGCCGTTCCCCGACATCGCCGTCGTGGACACGTCGGTGGGCGACGTGCACCTCGATCGCCACGTCCAGGTCGCGCTCTACGACACCTACGGTCGTCATGGGATGCCGTGGACCGAGCTCGACGAGGTGATCGCCGACGCACGCGCTGACCACGTTGCGATCTTCACCTTCACGTTCGCCGACTCGGTCGTCGCCGAAGCGCTGCGCCGTGGGGTGTCGGGCTACCTGTGGAAGGGCGTCATGGGCCGGCACCTCGCCGAATCGATCCGGCGCATCGCGGCCGGCGAGATCGTCGTCGACGAGACCACACACACGCCTGCACCGACTCGGCAGGACTGGCCGTTCTCGTCGGTCGGGCTGAGTGCCAGGGAGAGCGAGGTGCTCGCCCTGATCGCCGAAGGTCTGACCAACCCCGCGATCGCCGAGGCCCTCTACATCAGCCGCGAGACCGTGAAGTCGCACGTCAAGCAGATCCTGCGCAAGCTCGAGGTCACCTCCCGCTTCGCGGCTGCGACGATGGCGATGAGCGACCCGTCGTTCGCCCGCCAACTCCGCCGGTTGAGCCGCCGCAACGACGCCGAGGAGACCAACCAGGGCTCGTGACCGGCTCTGCGCTGAGCCGCCCGATCATGTCGGTCCAGGTCGCTGTCACCCTCGGTCGTGGTCGCCCGTCGCGCCGTCGATCAGCTCGCGCAGGATGTCCATGTGCCCCGCGTGGCGGGCGGTCTCCTCGATCATGTGGATGAGCACCCAGCGCATCGACACCGGCTCACCCATCCACGACGTCCCGAGCGCGTCGACGTCGAGCGCAATGATCACCTCGTCGGCAGCCGCCCGGGCACGTCCGTAGTAGGCGATCACATCGGCTGTGGTCTCGCCCGGCTCGATGCGCAGATCGGCGTCGGGATCGTCCTCGTCGAACGGCGACGGCTCCGGCTGATGGCCGAAGGTCTCGCAGAACCAGCCGTACTCGACGGCGGCGAGGTGCTTGACGAGGCCGAGCAACGTCGTGCCGGTCGGGGTCATCGGACGCCGGAGCTGCTCGTCGTCGAGACCTCTGATCTTCCAGAGCACGACATCGCGGTGCCGGTCGAGGCTGACGACCAGGCAGTCCTTCTCGTCGCCGGTCAGTGGGACACGTTGGGTCATGTGCCATCTTGGCCGATCGCAATCGTTGCTGTGGCTGCACAGCCTCAGTGCAGCGTCAGTGGCGAAGCGGATGCGCCGCGAAGAACTCCCAGATCAACTTCGTCGCGTCGATCGACAACGTCGTCTTGCCGACGACCGACTCGATCTGCACGGAGAACGCGCTGCCGGGCCACGCGTGGCCACCACCCTCGACTCGGTACAACTGCACCTCGGCGCCGGCTGGGCAGTCGTAACTCAGCAGCGTCACGTCGGCGGCGATGGTCTCCTCGGTCGGCGACGCCGCACAACCGTTGCGGACGGCCCACGTGGAGGTCCGATCGGGGACCGACGGTCCCTGGGACACCGGATCGCTCGACGGCGGTCCCGTCCCGATGGTCCCGATCGTGCCCGTGCCATCGGCGCTCGGCAATGAGGCCACCGACGAGCCGAGTCCGCCGGTGTACGGCACGAACGTGTCCGCGGTGCCGTGGAAGGCGATCACGGGAACGGGGCGCGTCGGCTTGCAATCGTCGGGCGCCTGGATGCCGGCGACCGGCGCGACCGCGGCGATCCGGTCGCTGAGGTCGCAGGCGACGATCGACGTCATGAACGCACCGTTGGACAGGCCGGCCACGTACACACGGTTGGTGTCGATGCAGACCGTCGACTCGATCTGGTCGAGCAGCGCACCGATGAACTTGCCGTCGTCGCTGCCGACGGTCGAGTCCCAACGGGGCACGGGACGATCGATCTGGGGCAACGCGGTGACGAAGCCGGCAGTGTCGCCGAACGTGGTCAGCCCGGTCTGCAGGACCTGGATCGCAGCCGGCTCGCTGTACCCGTGCAGGTCGAGCACCAGCGGCAACGGATCGCCGCCGGCGACCGCGGGCGGCAGGTGCAGGATGTACGTGCCGGCCAGCCCAGCGCCGGTGAACGGGATCGTGGCCTCGCCGGCCGCGTTGGTGAGGGTGCCGCACGCGCTCGATGGCGCCGCGGCGACGTCGGCCGCCGCCACCGTCGTCGGCGGCTCCGTGGTTGCCGGCTCGGTGGGCGCCGGCCCCGTGGACGCGGGCTCCGTCGTTGCCGGCTCGGTGGTCACCGGGTCGGTGGTCACCGATTCGGTCGTCGCGACTTCCGTCGAGGCTGGCTCCGTGGCCGCCGACGTCGTGGAGGTTGACACGGCGGTCGACGACGGCGTGGACGTGGGCGCGCTGCTCGAGCAAGCGGCAAGCGACAGCGCCGCGACGAACAGGATGACTGATTTCGATCTCACGAGTCGGGCAACCTAGCCACGCACGGGCGTCGAGACGACTCGGACGACAGCGCTGAGCTCGTCGACCCCGGGTCAGCGCCGATCACGGCCGGGGATGGGCGAGCAGGAACCCGACGATCTCGGCGGTGGCGTCGTAGCCGTCGTAGCCGGCGCCGTTGGCCGGCGTGACGATCGGTGTGCCGCCGGGCCACGAGTGGTTGGCGGTCGCGATGGTGACGAACACCGCCGCAGTTCCCGCCGCGCACGGTTCGCGGCGCTCAGTGGTGATGTCACCGGACGTCGAGCTCACGGCTGCCGGACACCCGTCCGCTGCGGCGAGCACGTCGAAGCCGTGGTGGGGCGGGGCGAAGTCGACCGCAGAGATCGACTCGCTGCCCGTGCCGCCGGCGAGTGGAATGTTCTTGTCGGCAGCGCCGTGAGCGTGGATGATCGAGACGGGTTGCGCCGGGGTGCAGTCGGCGATGCCGAGCGTGCCGGCCCACATCCCGATGCCGACGATGCGATCGGAGAGCTCGCACGCGAGGCGGTAGCTCATGATCGCCCCATTGGAGTGGCCGAAGGCGAAGACGCGATGTGCGTCGATCGGGTACTGGGCCTCGATCGTGTCGACCAGCGCGCCGATGAACCCGACATCATCGATGTTCTCGCGCGCCGCCACGCCACAGCAGCTCCCGCCGTTCCACACCTCGCCTCGCCCGTCGGAGACCCTGACGCCGTCGGGGTGCACGACGATGAAGCCGTTGCTCTCCGCCAGACCCTCGATGTGGTCGGTCTGCGCGAACTGGTCACCCCAGCCCGTGCCGCCATGGAGCCCGATGAAGAGCGGCACGGCACCCGAGGGCAGCACTGAAGGGACATAGAGGCGGTAGGTGCGGACGCGTCCGCCGAAGGAGAGCGATCCGTGCAGGACCGTCCCGACGGCGGCCACCGGAGGCGCCAATGCGACGGCCGTGGTGGACGACATGGCCACGGTTTCCGGACTCGTGACTGGACTGGTGACTGGACTGGTGACCGGAGCGATCGTCGGGTCCACGGCGGTCTCGTCGGTCATCAGGGTCACGGCGGTCTCGTCGGTCATCGGGGTCGCGGCGGTCACCGCGGTCACGGGCGCCGACGACGCGGCGGTGCTTGCGGTCGTCGGCGTCGCATCGTCGCCGACGCGACGCGATGTGCAGCTGACCAGAACGACGAGCACGATCAGGGGGAGCAGGGTCCGTGCAGTGCGCAACTTCGACATGCGGCCATCTTCACGGACGGTTGTGAGCGAGGTGTGATGGTCGGCGCGGGCCGGGCCCGACCGGCATGGCAGCATGCACGGATGAGCGATCCCGTC
>JAOBWQ010000245.1 GCA_025463425.1 Ilumatobacteraceae bacterium
TGCCGAGCTCGACGATCATCGTCTCGATCTCGTTGGCGATGCGGTGCACCATCTCGCCGCGTTGCACCACGGCGGCCTCCTCGCGCAGCGTCACGACGTCTTCGACCTCGAGCGCGGTGAGGTTGGCCATCGCGTCGTCGAGGCGGACCTTGTAGCGCTCCAGCGTCTGCAGCGCTGGGTTGGCGCGATCGAGCAGGAGGCTGACGGCCTGCAGCTGGTGCTTGCGGTCGCCGACGTAGAGGTTGATCACGCTCATCTCTTCGCTGACGCTGATCACCGGCGCATCGATGCTGCGCGCGACGCGCTCGGCGGTGCGGTGCCGGGTGCCGGTCTCCGACGTCGACACGGTGCGATCGGGCAGCAGGTGCACGTTGGCACGGGCGATGCGGCCGAGGTCGTTGCGGAGGATGATCGCGCCGTCCATCTTGGCCAGCTCGCTGAGCCTCTGCGGCGAGAACGGAGCGTCGAGCAAGAACCCGCCGGAGCAGATCGCCAGCACGTCGGGGTTGTCCGACAGCACGATGAGGGCGCCCATCTTGGCCCGCACGATGCGCTCCAGCCCGTCGCGGAGCGGAGCACCAGGTGCGACCTGGGCAAGCGCTGCGAGCAGCGCGTCGTCCTCGCGGGTCACGATCGACATCTCCCTATGTTACGGCATGGAGTCCGGACGCCGTCTCGCCGATCAGGCCGGCGGCGCTCAATGCCTCGGGCAGGGTGGACACCCGCCGCAGACGCATGCCGGCCGGCCCGTCCGGTGCCGACGCGGGAACGATCGCCTTGCTGAAGCCCAGTCGTGCGGCCTCGCTGAGCCGGCGCTGGGTCTGGGATACCTGGCGCAGCTCGCCGGCGAGCCCGACCTCGCCACACATCACGAGGTCGGCTGCCAACGGGCGGTTGAGAATGGCCGAGACCACCGCGAGGCAGAGCGCGAGGTCGACCCCCGGCTCGGTCAGCTTCACCCCGCCGACCACTGAGGCGTACACCTCGTGCGTGCCGGTGGGAAGACGGGCCCGGCGTTCGATCACGGCGAGCAGCATCGCCAGGCGGGCGGGATCGATGCCCTGGACAGACCGACGCGGTGGTCCGCCGCCGTTGAACGGGTTGGTGAGCGCCTGGACCTCGACCAGCAGCGGACGCTGACCCTCGATGGTGGACACGACGGCGGAGCCGGGCACACCGGTGCGCCGGTCGGCGAGGAACAACTGGCTGGGGTCGGGCACGGGGATGAGGCCGGCGTCGGCCATCTCGAACAGCCCGAGCTCGTTGGTGGGGCCGAAGCGGTGCTTGGTGGCCCGCAGCAGACGCAGCGCGTGATGCCGTTCGCCCTCGAACGACAGCACGGTGTCGACCAGGTGCTCGAGCACGCGTGGCCCGGCGAGGCCGCCGTCCTTGGTGACGTGGCCGACGAGCACCATCGTGATGCCGCGACGCTTGGCTTCCTGCACCAGCCGGTGCGCGCAGCCGCGCACCTGGACCACCGAACCCGGTGCGGAGGCGAGGTCCGGGTCGGCAACGGTCTGGATGCTGTCGATGATCACGAGCTCGGGGGCGAGCTGGTCGATCGACGCGATGATGTTCGTGACCGAGGTCTCCGCCAGCAGCCAGAGATCGGGCCGGATCGCTTCGAGCCGTTCGGCGCGCAGGCGCACCTGCTGCGCGCTCTCCTCGGCCGACACGTACAACGTGCGACCGGTCCAGCCGGCGAGGAGCTGGAGGAGCAGCGTGCTCTTGCCGATGCCGGGCTCGCCGCCGAGCAACGCGACGGATCCGGGGACGAAGCCACCGCCGAGGACGCGATCGAGCTCGCTGATGCCCGTACCTCGCGGTTGGGTGTTCTGCGCATCGACATCACCGATCGGCTGGGCGATGCCCGCAGGGAACAACGCCATGCCGGCGGCGAGCGTGGTGAGCTCATCTGGCCCCTCGACCTCTTCGATCAGGCTGTTCCACGCCCCGCACGCGGGACAGCGTCCGGACCACTTGGGTTGGCCGGCACCGCACTCGGTGCACCGGTGGACGAGACGGAGCTTGGCCATGCGGACAACCTACGCGGTGGGTGTGACAGTCCTGCGGAGACGGCGGCGGCGGGTCAGCGCAGGCCGCGGATGGCGGCGCGCCGGCGGCGGGCGGTGATCACGTACAGGATGAAGCCGACCGACAGCACGATCCACGCGAACAGCGCGATCTTGGCGCCCTTGGCCAGTGGACCGGCCCACACGTTCTTGGAATCCTTGTGGGTGGCGACCGTGGCGACGTCGACTGCGGTGCCGTCGATGGGGATGGCCCAGCTGAGTCCCGTCGGTGACGAGGCCGAGCCGGCCGTGGCGGTCGACGTCTTCACCGTTCCCGGCAGCTTGGCCTGGAAGTGGAGCGTGACCGCCTGCCCCGGCTGAAGGCCGGCAGCCGTGAGCTGAGCCGCGAACGGGGTAGCCCCGATCGCGTTGAACAGGTCGGTGTCACTGAACGCGTCGAGGCCGCCGGCCACCTGCAGCGATCCGCTGAGCGAGTAGGTGGTGGTGCCGTGGCTCTTCGTGCGGCCGAGGGTGACCGCGTTGAACGGGCCGTTGGCGCCGTTCAGGCCGGCGAGGATCGCGTTGGCCTCGGCCGGCGTTGCGAAGGTGTGCATGAGCACCACCTGCAGTCCGCCCGTCGGCGTGGCCACCGGTCCCTGCACCGTCCAGCCCGAGGCGCGGACGTCGTCGAAGCGGAGGTCGGTCATCAGCGCCGGCGCTTGCTTGACGATGTCGGCGTCGGCAGTGGCCGTGACGGTCACCGTGCCCGAGCCGTCCTCGCGCATCAGCACGTCGACGCTCATGTCGACGTTGCACGCTGCGCACAGCATCGCCAACGCCAGGACACCGAAGATCGTGCGGAACAGGCGACCCATGGGTTGGACTACAGGGCCTCGGCGTGACGAACGGCGGTCATCAGATCGTTGCGGGCCCGAGCCACGCGGGAACGGATCGTGCCGATCGGGCAGTCGCATGCGGCGGCGGCTTCCTCGTAGCTCAACCCGAGGACCTGGGTGAGCACGAACGCCTCACGCCGGTCAGGGTCCAACGCGTCGACGAGCTCCTGCAGCTCGAGGTTCCCGGGTGTCATCGTCGCAGGGACGCGCTCGCCACGTAGGCGCGTTGCGAGCCGGCTGCGACGTTGGTTCCGGCGGATCTGATCGGCGCAGACGTGGCGCGCAATCGACAGCAGCCAGGACACCACGGGCGCATCGCCGCGGTACTGGCCGAGGTTGCGGGTGGCGCGGATGTAGACCTCTTGGGTGAGGTCGTCGGCCTCTTGCCGACTGGACAGGTTGCAGCAGAACCGCCAGACAACGGCCTGGGTGGCCCGGACGAGGTGGCCGAGGGCGAGATCGTCGCCGTGCTGAGCGGCTCGGGCGTACGACAGCAGCGTGTCGTTGTCGGGGCGATCGCTCACGGACGGTCACGCTATCCGCTCGGACCGGGTGGGAACTGATCGCCCCTTGGAGGACACTGCTGTCCCATGACCTGCGATCCGTGGCTGGAGGCCATCTCGGCACGCGCCGACGGCGAGCCGCCGACCATCGACGATCGGATGGTCGACAGCCACATCGCTTCGTGTCCGTCGTGTCGCAGCTTCTCCGACAACTTGCACGAGCTGCGCCGAGCCTCGGTCGACGTCGCCGTCCCGATGCCGGATCTCAGCGGTCGGGTGGTCAAAGCCGCGCGGCTCGCGGACCGCAACTCGGTGTGGTGGGTCCTGCGGCTCGGACTCGGTGTCGTGGCCGTCCAGGTGGTCGTGCTGTCGACGCCGGCGCTGCTCCTCGGGCACGAATCGGGCAGCGATCCACACACCGCGCGCCACCTCGGATCGTTCGCGATCGCGTATGCGATCGGTCTGCTGGTCGTCGCGCTGCGACCAGCCAAGGCTCGCGGCATGCTGCCGCTGGCAGCTGCGCTCGCCGGGTGCCTGGCCATCACGGCCGTGATCGACATCGCCGAGGGCCGCGTGCCCGCGGTGGCCGAGATGCACCACGT
>JAOBWQ010000248.1 GCA_025463425.1 Ilumatobacteraceae bacterium
ACCGAGTCGGTGTCGAACAGGGCATCGACGAGCACCCGCACGTCGTAGCTGCGCTTGCGATCTTCGGGGATCACGTGACGGAGCGTGCGCTGGTCGGCACACTCCCATGCCGGGAGCCGGCCCTGGAAGTAGGACAGGTACTGCTTGGCGACGCGCACCGCCTCGGCTTCGTCGGCAACGACGACGTCGATCACGCCGTTGGCGCGCTGCACGTCGATCGGACCGATGGCGGTCGGTGCGAACACGCCGAGGCCACCGCCTTCGATCATCGCCGGACCACCCATGCCGATGTTCGAGTCCTCGGTGGCGATCACGACGTCGCAGCAACCGAGGATGGCTGCGTTGCCCGCGAAGCAGTAGCCGGCATTGATGCCCACGATCGGCACTGCGCCGCTCAGCTCGGCGAACCACAGGAACGCAAGGCAATCGAGCCCGCTGACCCCCATCCCGTCGGTGTCACCCGGGCGACCGCCGCCACCCTCGGTGAAGAACACGACCGGCAACCGGAGCTGCTCGGCCACCTCGAACAGGCGATCCTTCTTGCGGTGGTTCTGCAGGCCCTGCGTACCGGCCAGCACTGTGTAGTCGTACGAGACCGCGATCACCTGTCCGGCGTGATCGGCGAAGTGCCGACCGTTGACCGTTCCGATGCCACCGATCAGCCCGTCGGCAGGCGTGTTCGCGATCAGGTCGTCGAGCGCGCGGCGACGGCGTTGGGCGGCGATCGCCAGCGGCCCGTACTCGACGAACGAGCCGTCGTCGACGAGGTCGGCCACGTTCTCCCGCGCCGTGCGGCGAGCAACCTTGCGACGCTTCGCGATCGCATCCGGGCGAGCGGCATCGAGGCCGACTTCGTGCCGGGCGAGGACCTCGGCCAGGTCGGCTCGGACCGCGTCGAGATCGACGACGACCTCCTCGACGGTCTCCTCGACACCGGCATCGACGCACTCGACGACGCACAGCACCTCACCGGGCGTGACGGTGGCCCCGGCCACGACACGGACCTCGCGCACGACACCTGCCACGGCGACCTTCACGTCGTGGAGCATCTTCATGCTCTCGAGCACCACCACCGTCTGCCCGGCCCGAACGATGCTGCCGACCCCGACCTTCACTTCGACTGCGGTGCCCTGCATCGGGGATTCCACGACTTCGATGTGACCCGCCTCGGCGTTCATCCGGTCAGTGTCGCACGTTGCCCCATTCCCCGTTCATGTCACCGCACATCATCAACGTTGATGATGTGCGGTGACATGAACGAAGGGGCGGGGGTTGCACGGCTGCCTCAGGCGCGCAGTCGTGCGGCGAGCTCGTCGGCGGCGGGGTCGCTGATCGAATCGGCACGTCGGGCGAGGACGAGCACCCGCTCGACGAGCTGTGGGCCGATGACCACCGAACCACCGACCGTCGGGGAGTCGACGGGCAGCACGGTCCAGCCGAGACCGAGTCGCACCATCTGCACCAGCACGTCCGGCTGATGGCTCTCGGCGGCGATCGTCGTGCGCGCGCCGAGCTCGGCGAGGGCACGGACGATCAGCTGGCGGGTGTGTGAGCCGGCGGGGAACGTCACCCAGGGCCCCCACGTGGAGGGCTCACCGATCGTCGTGCCGAGCGGCGCCATCACCGCAAGGGTCTCGCGGAGGAGCTCCTCGATCGCCAGTCCTTCGTGAGGCTCGGGCGGCTCCACGCACACGGCGAGGTCGAGGTCGCCGTCGCGCAGGCCGTGGAGCAGCTGCGCCGAGGGCGCGACCGACAGCGTGAGGTCGACATCGGGACGCTCGGCGCGAAACACCGCCACGACGTTGGAGAAGTGGACCATTGCGGCGACGTCGATCATGCCGAGGCGCACTCGGCCCTGTCGCCCGTCGCGCAGGCGATCGGACCAGTCGACCAGATCGTGGGTCAGGGCCAGGACGCGCCGGGCGTGCTCGACCACGGGTCGCGCCGATCGGCGCAAGACCCTGCGCCGGCCCTGCGATTCGAAGAGCGGGACCCCGAGCCGGCGTTCCAGCTCCGCCAGCCCTTGGGACAGCGCTGACGGGCTGACTCCGACCCGGTCCGCAGCCAACGCCCAGCTCGGTTCGTCGATGACGGCGACGAGATATGCCATCTGGCGAATCGTGAGGTCGGGGAGCGCCTGCTGCACCCGCCGCAATTTAGTTCAGACTTGCTTCACCAGCGTGACACGTCGTCCAGGATTGCTTACGATGCGAGGCATGTCGACTCCTCCCTCCCCCACCGTGCAGCCAGCGACCGGACGCCTCGGCGTGCTCACTGTCGGGCTCGGTGCTGTGGCCACGACGCTGATCGCCGGTGTCGAGCTGGCCAAGCGCGGCCAGGCCCTGCCGATCGGCTCGCTGACCCAGATGGGCACGATCCGCCTCGGCAAGCGCACCGAGGACCGCAGCCCGCTCGTCAAGGACTTCGTGCCGCTCGCCGACCTGAACGACATCGTGTGGGGTGCCTGGGACGTGTTCCCCGACGACGCCTACGTGGCCGCATCGCGCGCCGGTGTGCTCGACGGCGGCCGGCACATCGAGGGCATCGCCGACACACTGCGCGACATCCGGCCGATGAAGGCTGCGTTCGAGCGCAAGTACGCACGCAACCTCGACGGGCAGCACACGATGGGCGTCGGCACGCCGAAGCGGATGATGCTCAACGCGATCCGCGAAGACATCAACCGGTTCCGCGACGAGAAGGAGTGCGACCGCCTCGTGATGATCTGGTGCGCCAGCACCGAGATCTTCATCGAGCCGGGACCCGCGCACCAGGACATCGCCAGCTTCGAGGCTGCGATCGACGCCGAGGACGACCAGATCTCGCCGGCGATGCTGTATGCCTACGCCGCCATCCTCGAGGGCGTCCCGTTCGCCAACGGCGCGCCGAACCTCGCCGTGGACACGCCGGTGCTGCGCAAGTTGGCCACCGAGCGCAACGTGCCGATCAGCGGCAAGGACTTCAAGACCGGCCAGACCCTGATGAAGACGGTCCTCGCCCCGATGTTGAAGGCCCGCCAACTCGGCCTGAGCGGCTGGTACAGCACCAACATCCTCGGCAACCGCGACGGCGAGGTGCTCGACGCTCCGGAGAACTTCAAGACCAAAGAGGAGTCCAAGCTGGGCGTGCTCGAGGACATCCTCGAGCCGGCGAAGAACCCCGACCTCTACGGCAACGTGTTCCACAAGGTGAGCATCAACTACTACCCGCCGCGCGGTGACAACAAAGAGGGCTGGGACAACATCGACATCTTCGGGTGGCTCAACTACCCGATGCAGATCAAGGTCAACTTCCTCTGCCGCGACAGCATCCTCGCCGCGCCGCTGGCGCTGGACCTCGTGCTGTTCAGCGACCTCGCCCAGCGCGCCGGCCTCGGCGGCATCCAGGAGTGGCTGAGCTTCTACTACAAGAGCCCGCAGTGCGCGCCCGGCCTCTACCCCGAGCACGACCTGTTCATCCAGCTGACCAAGCTGAAGAACACGCTGCGCTGGATGATGGGCGAAGAGGCCATCACCCACCTCGGCCGCGAGTACTACGACGAGATCCCCGCCGAGCTCTGATCGTTCAGGCGGCCGGCGTCCTGCCGGCCATGATCTCGGCCAGCATCGGGGCGTCGATGTTGCCGCCGCTCATCACCACGCCGACCCGCTTGCCCTGCTGCTGATCCCGCTCGGCCAGCAGGCCGGCGAGGGCGACCGCCCCCGATGGCTCGGGCATGTTGTGGGTGGTCGCGAACAGCATCCGGACGGCGTCGGCGCAGAGCTCGTCGCTGACCTGCACGACGCGCGCCGCCCCGGCGACGATGGCCGCGATCGCAGCGGTGTCCGGCGCGCGGCAGGCGACGCCGTCGATCATCGTCTCCGCGGTGTCGGTGTTGACGACGTGCCCGGCAGCGAACGACAGCGCCGTCGCGGGTGCCCGTTCGGCGACGACGCCGACGATCTCGGTGTCGAGCCCGAGGAGGTCCCTGACCGCGATGTTGGCGCACACGCCAGAGCCCATGCCGACGGGCACGTAGATCGTGTCCAGCGCCGGCGCGGCAAGCATCAGCTCGCGCGCGTAGGTGGCCACGCCGAGGACGAGGTCGGGGTGGAACGACGGCACCATCTGCAGATCACGCTCGACCGCGAGCGCGGCGGCGTGCTCACGAGCGGCCTGGAAGTCGCGGCCCTCTTCGATCAGGTCGGCGCCGAACGCACGCATCGCCGCGTTCTTGTCCGGGCTGTTGCCGTGCGGGACCACGATGGTGACCGGCACACCGAACGCCCGCCCGGCGTAGGCCAGGCTCTGGCCGTGGTTGCCGCGCGTCGCGCTGATCAGCCCGCGGACCGTGCCATCGGCGGTCGAGTCGTGGACGTGGCGCTGGGTGTAGACCAGCCCGCCACGCACCTTGAACGCGCCCGTCGGTGTGTGGTTCTCGTGCTTGACCCACACCTCCGCACCGACCGCCTCCGCCAGCAGCGGCCAGGCGTACTGGGGGGTCGGACCGAAGAACTGGCCGACCAGGTCGGCGGCCCGATCGAGCTCGGCAACGGTGAACGGAACGGCTGACGTCGCGACCATGCCGTCACTCTCGCACACCATCGGTGACGACGAGGTCGACGATTCGGTCGTGCGGCAGGGTCTCGAGATCGTCGACGAGCTGCTGGTGGAAGCACACCCCGATGGTCGTGCAGCGCTCGGTCAGCAGGGGCAGGAACCGGTCGTAGTAGCCGCCTCCTTGGCCGAGCCGGCGCCCGTCGCGCGTGAAGGCCAGACCCGGCACGATCACGACATCGATCTCCTCCGGATCGACCGGATCCCCCGCCGGCGCGGGGATGCCGTAGCGGCCGGCCGCCATCGGCGCTGAGGAGTCGTAGGTGGCCGCGACGATGCGCTGCCCCTCGACCCAGGGCAGCACGACCACGAAGCCCGCGGTCTGCAGCCCGGCAATCAGGTTCGACGTGTCGGGCTCGGTGCCGACGCCGACGAACGCCATGACCGTCCGCGCTCCGCGCTGCACGCACTCGCCGATCACCTCGGCCCAGATCAGATCCGCCCGGACGTCGCGGTCGGCGATCGCCGCGCGGATCACGCGCATCTCGGTGCGTCGGTCGCGTTTCATCCATTCGTGCGCTGTCCGGTCCACGGGGCCATCAGATCACAGGAATCGGAGCCCAGGGGTTAAGGTCGGCGGTGATGTCAGACGCAGCACCAGCCTTCGATTCCGCCCACTTCCGCCAGGTGATGGGGCACTTCCCCACGGGCGTCACGATCATCACGGGGATGGCCGGGGAGACGCCGGCGGGCTTCACCATCGGGTCGTTCACGTCGGTCTCGCTCGATCCACCGCTGGTCGGCTTCCTCCCGCAGGTCACCAGCGACACATGGGCTGCCATGGCACCGTCCGCGAAGTTCTGCGTGAACGTGCTCAGCGCGGCGCAGGGCGCAGCGTGCTGGCGGTTCGCGAAGAAAGGCGTGGACGACCGCTTCGCCGACGT
>JAOBWQ010000259.1 GCA_025463425.1 Ilumatobacteraceae bacterium
GGGCTCGTCGCCGACCGGGCCGAGGCCGCGGGACAGATCGACAGAGCCGTCGACGCGATCGATGCGATGTCCTCGCTGGAGCCCTTCGACGATGAGCTCCCGCTCCGTGCTGCACGACTGCTCGCCGACAACGGCCAGCGCGGCCGAGCTGGAGTGTGGGTGCAACGTTGCGTCGCGATCCGGATCGATCTCGGGCTCGACGTCCCTTCGGACCCGGTGCGGCTGATCAGCTGAGCGTGCTGGGCGTTCTCACCAGAAGCCGCGATCGTCGTCGACGAGCACTGCGTGACGCTCATCAGACGCGCACGTGCAGAGCAGTTCCAGTTCGGTCGTGGGCACGGGTTCGGGCACTCGTCCCGCCACGGTCTCGATCTCGGCATCGCGTGTCCGATCCGTTACGGATGGCCAGGCCAGGAAGGTGAGGGTCAGCGCGAGGATGAGGGCGATGAGGAGGATCCGGCGGGTAAGCGTGGAGAACCCCTGCTGCGGTCCCGGCGTTGCCGCGGCGGAC
The DNA here is from genome assembly GCA_025463425.1 of Ilumatobacteraceae bacterium. GTDB lineage: Bacteria > Actinomycetota > Acidimicrobiia > Acidimicrobiales > Ilumatobacteraceae > WLMZ01. The sequence goes on from JAOBWQ010000259.1 coordinate 512, forward strand.
AGCGCTTCAGTTGCAGCGAGCTCGGGGCCGTCGGTGCCATCCGCTGGTGCGGGGCCGGACACGGTGAGGGCGAGGTCGCTCAAGGCGAACGGGAACGAGAGGCTGTAGTCGGCTGATGCGCCGCCATCGGTCGCGGTCGAGCCCGAGGCGACGATCGCCAGGGCGAGGCTGCCGGCGTTGATCCCTGTCGTCGTCGCGACGTTCGCCGCGACGGCCTGGAGATGAGCCACGTCAACCGTCGAGGTGAGGCGCAACGGGCCGTCGACGAGTGGTCGCGGACGGACGAGGTGCAGGCGCGTCCGCCAGCCGACGCTGTTCGACAGCTCGAGGTCGAGTTGGGCCGTGCCCGTGACGCGACCTGCCGCGGCATCGGTGCCGAGATCGAGGGTGACCGTGATCGCGTGGGCGACGCGGGTGAACACGGGATCTCCCGTCGAGATGTGGCCATCCGGATAGATGTCACTCGTTGGGACGTCCGCGCCGTAGTGCAACACGCCCCGCAGCGTGAGCGGCGGGGGAGCAGGGGCCGGACGTGCCGGGAATGCGAACGACGCAGCGACTGCGACGGCCACCAGCACGTCGGCGAGGACGAGTGTGACGATCAGCGGACCCACGCGCCGACGGCGCGTGGCGCCGCGACGCTCATCGTCGGCCGCTTCATCTGTCCGGCGCCGGCCGATGCCGGCGAGGCCGAACGCGACGAGCGCGACGAGGCCGGCGAGAGCGATGCGGCCCGTCAGCGAACTGAAGAACTGCCCGACCCACGGGGCGTGCAACATGGCGCGGCCGATCACCTGGGACGACGACGGCGTGATCGAATCCTCGGACTGGTTGTTGTCACCCCGCATGATCCAACCGGTCGCATCGCCGCCGACGATGCGGTGCAGGACGACGACGCCCTTTACCGAGTCGTGGTAGGCGACGATCTCGCCGATCGCGTAGTGGTCGGCGCGGGCCACCACCACCAGGTCCCCCTGGTGGTAGAGCGGCTCCATGCTGACGCCGTTCGTGACGACGTAGTCGACGCGACCGGTTGCGACCGCCGTGACGGCGAGCGCTGCGAGCGCGACCGTCACGAGGGCAGCCAGCCGGAGCGCACGGCGCACCAGCGATCGGGACATGGGATGAACCAGAGCCTTGGATGCTCGCCCGACGGTGGCGTCGGGCTCCAGGTTCAGCGAACCTGGATGTTCAAGCTGTGGGTGTCGACGGTCTGTGTGCCGGTGCCCACGGAACAGGCGAAGAGCCCGTCGGTGGTGCCGTCCTCGACGCACACCCACGTCGCGTCGGTGGTGCCGCCGCTGAACGCAATGGTCATCGCCTTGCCGCGCGGCGCATCCGTCGTGATCGACACCCCGACGATGTCGCTCGCTGTCGTGTCGAGGGTGTAGCTGATCGCCGTGATGTTCGCGCCGCTGATCGACTGGTCGACGTGGCCGCCGACGAATCCTGCGACGTTGGCCGGTGCTGAGTTGGTGACGCCGCCCGCAGTGAACGCACCGCCGGCACCGAGACCGATGGCGGCCGCGATGGCGAAGGCGCAGACAGCGGTCTTGGCACGCTTGTTGCTGTTCATGAGTTGGTCTCCTCGGTACGAACCGTCCGCCGACGGACCGTTCCGTCGAGGTTCAACCAACAGTTCCGGGACGATTTCGCCGCGCCAGTAGCTTGTTCGCTCGTGAAGCCGAGCCTCGGGGGTGCGGGCCGAGATGTATACAATGTGCGTCCGCACGTCTGGGAACAGGGGAATGCCATGTGGCACGAGGAACGGCTCTACATCGATGGCGAACTGGTCGCCGCGGAGGGTGGAGCGACCTACGAGAACGTCGATCCCTCGAACGAGCAGGTGCTCGGCGTCGCGGCCGATGCCTCGGCCGACGACATCCGCCGCGCCATTGCATCGGCCCGCCGTGCGTTCGACGAGAGTGACTGGTCGACCAACATCGAGCTGCGCGTGCGCTGTCTCCGTCAGCTCCGTGAAGCCATGCTGCAGCACCATGAGGAGCTCGGCGAGATCCTGACCGCCGAGGTCGGTGCGCCGAGGCTGTTGATCGATGGTCCGATGCTGGCGGTGCCTCGCGAGCTACTTGCCTACTACGCGGACATGGCCGAGACGTACGAGTGGATCACCGACCTGGGCGTCACCGCGACCTTGAGTGGCACCGCACGGCGGTGGGTCGAACGCGAGCCGGCCGGAGTCGTCGGCGCGATCAGCCCATGGAACTACCCGATGCAGATCAACCTCGCCAAGATCGCCCCGGCGCTGGCCACTGGCTGCACCGTCGTCTTGAAGTCGGCTCCGGACACGCCGTGGTCGGCGCTGGCGCTCGGCCGACTCGTCGCCGAGCACACCGACATCCCAGCGGGTGTGTTCAACGTGGTGACGAGCGCCGATAAGGCGATCGGCGAGGTGATCACCACCGACCCGCGAGTCGATCTGATCAGCTTCACCGGGTCGACGGCAGTCGGGCGCCGGATCATGGAGGCGGCGGCTCCGACGATCAAGCGGTTGTTCCTGGAGCTCGGTGGGAAGTCGGCCACGATCGTGCTCGACGACGTCGAGGACATGACCAATGCCGTCGCCGGCACGTGCTTCCAGATCTGCACCCACGGCGCGCAGGGCTGCGCAACCACCAGCCGCCTGCTGGTGCCGCGTGCGCGCTACGAGGAAGGCGTCCAGGCAGCGGCCGCGTTGCTGGCTGCCCTGCCGTACGGCGAACCGCGCGACCCGGGCAACATGACCGGGCCGATCATCAACCGGTCCCAACGCGACCGGATCGAGGGGTACATCCAGAAGGGCATCGACGAGGGTGCTCGGTTGGTCATGGGTGGTGTTCGGCCGCCCCAGTTCGAGAAGGGCTTCTGGGTGCAGCCGACGCTGTTCGCCGACGTCACCAACGAGATGACCATCGCTCGTGAGGAGATCTTCGGGCCGGTCCTCGTCGCCATTCCCTACGAGGACGACGACGACGCGGTGCGGATCGCCAACGACAGCATCTTCGGCCTGTCGGGCGCCGTCGTCAGCGCCGGCCGGGACCATGCAATGGCGGTGGCGCGACGGATCCGGACCGGCACGATGTCGATCAACGGTGGCCTGTGGTACGGCGCTGACGTGCCGTTCGGCGGCTACAAGCAATCCGGTGTCGGACGTGAGATGGGTGCCTCCGGGTTCGAGGAGTACCTCGAGCAGAAGTCGTACGCCGAGCCCGCCGGCGGCGCTTAGCCCGTCACCAGCGCGGCCGGTTCAGCTCAGCGAAGGCCGGGGGCGCGGGTGCCGAACAGGTCGGTGGCGAGGATCTGGCCGAGCTTGGTGGCGTCCCAGCGCTTCTGTCCGCTGGACACCTCGCGGGCCTCGGACCAACCGTTCATCAAGACGATGCGATCGTTGATCGCGCGGATGACCTGGCCGGTGACGTGATCGGCTTCGTCGCTGGCGAGCCAAGCGACGAGCGGCGAGCTACCGGCCGGGTCCATCGGGTTGTACTCGTCCTCGCCGAGGTCGTCGGGTTCGATCAGCTTCGGCGCGTTCGGCATCGTCGACACGATGCGGGTCGCTCCGCCCGGGCCGACGGCGTTGACGGTGACGCCGAAGCGGTACAGCTCGAGGCTGAGGGTGAGCGTCAACCCGGCGATCGCAGCCTTGGCGGTTGCGTAGTTGGTCTGTCCGAAGTTGCCGACGAGACCGGCACCGGATGTGGTGTTGATCAACCGGCCGTTGACCTTGCCTTCGGTGGCGAAGCGCTCGCGCCAGTGACGGGCTGCGGCCCGGGCGGGCATCCAGGTGCCGCGCACGTGCACGCGCATCACGGCGTCGTAGTCGTCGGCGGACATGTTCCAGATCGCTCCGTCGCGAGCGATGCCGGCGTTGTTGACGACGATGTCGACCTTGCCGAACTCGGCGACGGCCTGTGCGAACATCGCGTCGACGTCGGCTTCGTCGGCGATATCGGCGTAGTTCGCGATCGCCGTCCCGCCGCGCGAGCGGATCAGGTCCACGGTCAGGTCGGCATCCCGGCCGGAGCCCTCGCCGCGCACGCTCACGCCGCGGTCGTTGACCACGACCCTGGCTCCGTGCTTGGCCAGTTCGAGTGCGTGCCCGCGGCCGATGCCGTGTGCCGACCCGGTGACGATCGCGACTTTGCCTTCCAACAGTGAGCTCATGTGCTTGCGCTCCGCCTCTCTTCGATGAGCTGGATTATCGACGCCATCAGCGCTTCTCGATGACGATGCCCGACACCTCGGCGTCCCAGGTGTTCACGGTGGCGCCCTCGGCGCGGAGCTCGCGCTTGAGGACTCGGCCGACCGGGCTGCGCGGCAGCTCGTCGCGGAACTCGACGTAGCGCGGCATCGCGAAGTACGGGAGCTGATCCACGCACCACAGGTACAGCTCCTCTTCTGTGAGCGTGGAGCCGTCGATGCGCGTCGCCGTCACCTTGAGGTCGTCCTCGGTGAGCGCGCTGGGCACCGCGTGCACCGCGGCATCGGCGAGTTGTCCGTGGCTCATCAGGATCCGCTCGACCTCGTAGCTGGAGATGTTCTCGCCTCGCCGGCGGAGGTAGTCGGCCTTGCGGTCGACGAAGTAGAGGAAGTCGTCGTCGTCGATCCGGCCGATGTCGCCGGTGTGGTACCACCAGTTGCGGCTGGTCTCGACGGTTGCGTCGGGCCGGCCCCAATAGCCCTCGAACATCACGTGCGGACGCTTCGGGCGGATGACGATCTCGCCGTCGGTGTTGCGCCCGAGCTCGTTGTCGTCGTCGTCGAAGATCCGCACGTCGAAGTACTCGTCGTTGATCACGCCGGCAGCATTGGGTTTGTTGTGCCCGCCGGCCGGTTGCCAGGAGATCAGGCTCGCCTCGGTGACCCCGTAGGCGCCGCTGAAGGTGTTCACCCCGAATCGCGACTTGAGGATCGAATCGATCTCGACCGGCAGGGGAGCGGCGCCGATCAAGCGGAGCGATGTGTTGGCCTCGGGCGCGTCGGACTTCGGCATGTAGGGGTTGTCGACGTCGTGTGCGAGCAGGTACGCCATCGTGCCGAGCGTCGAAGTGACCGTCGCGCCGACCCGGTTCATCTCCGGCCAGAAGCTGGAGACCGAGAACCGCCGAGAGATGGCCGATCGGCCGCCGTAGACCAGTGGGCCGAGGACAGCGGTGACGAGCGCGTTGAAGTGGTACATCGGCAGAGGGGTCCACACGACGTCCTGGGCGGTGCGGCCCCAACAGACACCGATCTGCGTCGTCAACGCGCTGTGGTAGTGGTGGCTGAGCATGCAGCCTTTCGACGGGCCCGTGGTGCCACCCGTGTACACGAAGGTGCCGAGGTCGGACGGCTTCGGCTGGTGCGTGGGCCGGGCGGCGTCGCCGCTGAGGACGTCGTCCCACGTGTGGAACGACTGCGCGCCGGTGTGGTTGCGGTCCGCAGCTCCGATCACGATCACATGGGCGAGGGCCGGCACCTGATCGATCACGGCCAGCGCACGGTCGAGGAAGTCGGTGTGGACGACCAGGACGCGCGCACCGGAATCGTTCAACTGGTGGCGGAGGTAGTCGCCCTTGTAGGCCGTGTTGATCGGGACGGCGACGAACCCGCCCGACACTGCGCCCCACCACGCCAAAAGCGCCTCGGGCGAGTTCTCGATGACACTGGCGATCCGGTCACCCGGACGCATGCCCAGCGCGGCGTAGGTGTTCGCGAGCGCGTACGCCGATTGCGCGACCTCTGCGGCGGTGAACGCGGTTCCGCACACGTCGATGTACGCCTCGTCGGGCGCCGACTCGAGGCGGGCGTCGAGCAGCCGTGGGATCGTGGTCTGCTGCTCGGTGAGCCAGACTTCGCGCGCCATCAGCTCGTCACCGGCACGCTGTGCCATCCGCGCACCGTGCTCGTGTGCCACTGCACTGCGTTGGCGCGATCGGATGCGAAGCGCGGCATGTGGGCCAACGTCTCCTCGAGGCCCACTCGGCCCTCGAGGCGAGCAAGGGCCGCACCGAGGCAGAAGTGGATCCCGAAGCCGAACGACACGTGGTGGTCGAACTTGCGGCGGACATCGAGGAGGTGCGCGTTCTCGTACTTGCGCTCGTCGCGACCTGCGGACCCGGTGAGGAGCAGCACCTTGGAGTTGGCCGGGATGTGGACGCCGTGCAGTTCGACGTCGTCGGTGGTCCATCGACCCTGAACGGGCGACGGGGCCTCGTAGCGAAGGAGCTCCTCGATCGCGTTGGGGATCACGCCGGGTTCGTCGACCAGGATCTGTCGCTGATCGTCCTGTTCGCCGAGCAGCAGCGCGGCCCAGCCGAGGAGCTTGCCGACCGTCTCCGTGCCGGCGGAGATCAACAGCACCGCGAAGTCCGCGCACTCGCTGTTCGTCAGCCGTCTGGCCACGCCGTCGTGCGTGATCTCCGCCTGCGTCAGTGCGGAGAGCATGTCGTCGCCGGGGTTGGCAGCGCGTTCGCGCAGCAGGTCCTGTAGGTAGACGTGGAGGTTGAACATCGCCGTGATCGAACGGTCGTTGATCATCCCGACGCCCGGCTCGATGTAGAACCCCTCGTCGATCCACTTGCGTGCTTGCGGGCGATCGGCGTCGGGGATCGAGAGCAGTTCGGCGATGACCATCGCCGGCAAGGGACTGGCGAACTGCTCGACGTAGTCGAACGTCTCGCCGGCCACCCACGGCGCGAGCAGGTCGCGGCAGTAACTGCGGATGCGCTCTTCCAGGGCGGCGATCCGGTTGGGCGTGAAGGCCCGGTTCACGAGCGAGCGCAGTGCGGTGTGCTCGGGCGGATCGCGGAAGATCATCATCCCGCCCTGCATCAGGTTGGGGCCCATCACCTCCAGCACGGTGCCGTGGTTGGAGCTGAACAGCAGCGGCTGGCGATGCGCGGATTCGACGTCGTGGTACCGGCTCAGCCCGTAGAACCCGTGCTGCTCGTTGATGTACACGGGCGCTTCGTCGCGCATCCGACGCCAGATGTCGTACGGATCCGTGTCGATCGCTTCGTCGAACGGATCCCACGTCAGTGGCGCGGGATCGATCGCGCCCTGCACGCTCACGCCGTTGCCCTTGCCTGGAGCTCGCCGAGGTCGATGCCGACCTGCTTGGTGAACCGGCCCTTGTCGAAGGGGCGGATCTCGACGTCGTGGTCGCCGGCCTCAGCGCGCAGTGCAGCGACAGTGCACTGCTCCTTGGCGCGGTGCTGGAACGGGTCGAACGAGTACCACCGCATCGCGTTCTCGTACCCGATCTTGGCGAGGTCGGCGTCGGACACGCCGGCAGCGACGGCGGCGAGCTCTTCAGGCGCTTCGGGCCACGACGAGTCCGAGTGCGGGTAGTCGCACTCCCATGCGATGTTGTCGATGCCGATCATGTGGCGCAGCTGGACCCCGACCGGATCGGAGATGAAGCAGGTCAGGAAGTGCTTGCGGAAGACATCACTCGGAAGTTGTGTGCCGAAGTTCTGGCCGGTCCAGAGGTGGTGCATCTCGTACGTTCGATCGAGACGATCGAGGAAGTAGGGGATCCAACCCGTGCCGCCCTCTGACAACGCGATCTTGATGTTCGGGAAGTGCTTGGGGATGCGCGACCACAGCAGGTCGGCGGCGGCCTGACAGATGTTCATCGGCTGCAGCGTGATCATCACGTCGACGGGTGCGTCGGCCGCGGTGATGGCCAGCTTCCCGGAGGAGCCGAGGTGGATCGACAGCACGACGTCGTGATCGCTGCATGCCGTCCACAGCGGATCCCAGTGGGCGTTGTGGAAGCTGGGGTAGCCGAGCGTCGCCGGGTTCTCCGTGAAGGTGATGCTGTGCACGCCCTTCGCCGCGATCCGACGAACTTCCTCGGCGGCGAGCTCGGGATCCCACAGCGGCACGATGCCCATCGGGATGAACCGGCCCGGGTATGCGCCGCACCACTCGTCGATGTGCCAATCGTTGTAGGCCCGCAGGACCGCGATCGCGAGGTCTTTGTCCTGTGCGGTTGCGAAGACGCGCCCGGAGAAGCCCGGGAACGACGGGAAGCACATCGAACCGAGGAGGCCTCCGCCGTTCATGTCCTTGATCCGCTCGTCGATGTTCCAGCAGCCGGGGCGCATCTCGTCGAACGCCGTCGGCTCGATGCCGTACTCCTCGCGCGGCCGACCAGCGACAGCGTTCAGCCCGATGTTGGGGATCTCCTGGCCGCTGAACACCCAGACGTCGGAGCCGTTCGGCTTGCGGACCACCCTCGGTGCCTCCGCCCGGTACTTCTCGGGGATGTGGGCGTCGAACATGTTCGGCGGCTCGACCAGATGGTCGTCGACGCTGATCAGGATGAGATCGTTCGCGTTCATTCCTCATACCTCCGCAGAGAGTGCCTGGTGAACCATAGTTCGAAGGACTGAACCTTCAGTCCTTCGAACGACCGGAGATCTGAACTATAGTTCGAAGAAATGAACGCGCGTCGTGAACGCGCCCCTGGGGAGGTCGCCGTGGCGAACGAGAACGAAGAGATCCAATACGCCGAGCGCATGTTCCCGGCGCCAGCGACATCGAACATCGCCCAGGCCGACCGCGCGGTGTCGTCGGTGCGCTTCGGCACGGAGAGCTACCTCAACGGTCGCGGTGGTGACGGCAAGCTGTGGTACGAGGGCGGCGGCGCGAAGAGCGACCGTGCCGTGCAGAACATCACGATCTTCCCGCCGACACGCGGCGTGCAGACCCAGGGCGACCCGTTCGAGCCGGTGAAGATCGGGATCCTGATCGACATGGACCTCAACCAGTTGCTGGCCGACTGGATCGATCCGACGATCTTGGCGATCGAGGACGCGATGAACGAGGGCGTGTGGTCGCGCAGCGCCGTGCAGCTGGTGATCGCCGATGCCCGAGGACTGCCGCGTGAGAACTACCGCAAGGTGATCGAGGGGTACAAGTGGCTGGTCGAGCAGGGCTGCGTCGCCGTGCTGGGGCCGATGATCTCGGACAACTGCCTCGTCATCCAGGACACGGTCAACCAGCTGAAGGTGCCCGTGATCGGCTGGACGGGCGCGCACAGGTTCTCGTCGGAGTACTGCTTCACGGTTGCCAACGGTGACATCCCCACCGAGGGCGTGATGTGTGCGCAATGGATGCACCAGCACGGCTACAAGAAGGTCGGGTTGTTCTGGGAGGCCGGTTCGTCGGGTCGCGACTACGCCGACTACTTCCGCTACACCGCGATGCAGCTCGGCATCACGATCACCCGCGAAGTGATGCTGGAGCCGAACCCGCAAGGCATGCAGGACAACCTCGCGTCGATGCGCGAGATGGGCACCGAGGCGATCTACTACGGCGGCTACGGCTACTCCACGTTCCACTTCGCCAAGGCCTTCCAGGCGCTCGACTGGGATCCGCCTCGCGTGATGGGTACGGCCTTCATGTTCTATTCGAACTCGAACGAGTGGGCGCAGGGCCTGGAGGGCTGGCACGGCATCGATCAGCTCGGCGAGGACGGCGCCAACCCGAACTACAACTCGCTGATCGAGCGGATGCAGGAGCGCTTCGGTCGCTCGACCCGCAACGTGGTCGTCGCTCTCTCCTATGACACGGCGCGCGTTGCCATGCACGGCTTGTCCAATGGCGGCATCCCCGAGCCGCGGTGGGTCAAGGAGGGCATGGAGCGGATCCGCTGGATGCCGGCCACCAATGGCGGACCGGGCACCTACATCCAGTTCGGCCCTCACGACCGCAAGGGCTACAAGGGCGACTTCCTCACCATCCGCGAACTGCGCGACGGCGAACTGCACTTCCACGGCTACCACCGTCCGGAGTGGCCGTCGAACCACGCGCCCTACCTGCCGGTGGCAACGGCAGAGCCGGCCTAGAGCCGACCGTCGGAGCGGAGGTCGGGCGGGACCCACGACGGGTTACGGCGTTCCTTGAACGCCACGAACCCCTCGACCGTCTCGGCTCCGGCGAGGCTGCTGTCCATCGCGATCCGGTCGTAGGTGCCGTAGTAGCGGTCGATGACCCGCTTGACCTCGTTCCGTGCACTCGGTGCGGCACGGCAGCACCACACGAGCGCGTCCGTGGCGGCGGCCTCGAGCTCGGCGTGCGCGACGGTGCGTGCGACCAGCCCCCACTCGGCGGCCTCGGAGGCAGACACCGTGCGGCCGGTCATCAACATGTCTCGCGCACGCGCCGGACCGATCTGCCGGGGGAGGATCTGCGCGTAGTTGGTGTCGGCGATGCCACGCATCAGCTCCGGGGCACGGAAGGTGGCCCGATCGCTGGCGATGGACACATCGGCCAGCATCGCGATCATCAGCCCACCACCCTGGGCGAGGCCATTGACAGCGCAGACGACCGGCTTCGGCGAGTGACGCACGGCGTCGAACGGCGTGTTGTCCATACCGAGCAGGTTGGGCAGATCCGCCCAGCCGTCGCGGTTGTCGCCGCCGAGATCGCCACCGGGGATGAACACGTCGCCCGTTCCGGTGAGCAGCAGTCCCGCGAGCTCCAGCGATCGCGCCACGTGGTCGATCGCGTAGCGGACGCCGAAGTACATCGCCGGTGTCATCGAGTTGCGCCGCTCTGGCCGGTCGACCGTGACGACGGCGATCGATCCGCGTCGCTCGAAGCGCAGGTATGGGGTGCCCAACCAATCGCCGTCGGGTGGTCGTGGTACAGCGCCTGGTTCGGTGCTCGACGTCTCGCTCATCACTGGCCTCCGACCCGGGTCTGCTCGGCCAACATCGTCGCGCGGAGCT
>JAOBWQ010000271.1 GCA_025463425.1 Ilumatobacteraceae bacterium
GCCTTCGTCACGGCGAAGTCCTGGCCGGCGATGAAGTCGAACATGTTGACGGTCGTCGGCGTGATCGCGACGAGCTGGTTCTTGACGACCGTGTCGCGGACCTCGCGACGGTTGCGGTGGAACATCCGCCCGCCGACGAAGGACATCGACGAGATCGCCTTGCCGAGCACGGCGTCGGCGACGAGGCCGCTCGCGTAGCCCGCAGTGGAGATGAAACCCACCGCCAGGATCGGTTCGGCCAGGTAGGGCTGGATCTGCTGGATGTAGGTCTGGCGGTACTGCTCGGGGCTGGGAATGGGCATGATGCCAGTTGACCCGGCGCCGGACCTGCCGTCGTGAGTACCGGGTACTCATCCTCGGGCGACAGGCTGTGACGACCACCGCCTCGATGCGGACGCGTGGACCGCCCCGCTGGGGAGCGGGGCGGTCACGGTGAGTCCGAATCGGGGGGTGTCGATCGACGGGCTCACGTTGGGTCGGTGTGTGGGGGACACCCCGACTGCCGACCAGTGTGCGCTCCGAGGATGAACGGCGTGGTCTCCCGCAGATGAACGTTCCGTTTCGTGATCGATGCCGAACGGGCCTGATAGAACCGACGCCGTGAACGATTCGACCCACCTCGCGCCCATCGAGCTCCGAAGTGACAACGCGGCGGGCGCCGCGCCCGAGGTCTTGGCCGCGGTCGCCGCAGCCAACGTCGGCTCGGCCCTGGCGTACGGCGACGACGCGTGGACGGCCGCACTGCACGACGTCGTGCGTGAGGTGTTCGAGCATCCTCAGGCGCGGGTGTTCCCGGTGATCAGCGGGACGGCGGCGAACAGCCTGGGCCTCGCGGCGATGTGCCCTCCGTGGGGCGCGGTCTTGTGCCACGAAACAGCGCACATCATCCAGAGCGAGTGCGGGGCGACGTCGATGTTCGGTGGCGGCGCAACGATGCGCGGCCTCGCCGGCGACGACTTCCTCGTCAGCGAGGAGTCGCTGCAGGGTGCGTTCGACGCGACCAGGTGGGGCGACAACCACCACTCCCAGCCGAGCGTGCTGAGCCTCACCGTTCCCACCGACTTCGGAACCGTCTACACGCCGGCCCACGTCTCGTCGCTGGCTGCGCTGGCGCACGAACGCGGCCTGCGCGTGCACGTCGACGGGGCGCGCATCGCCAACGCGATCTCTGCCCTCGGATGCTCACCGGCGGAGCTCACCTGGAAGGCCGGTGTGGATGCCTTCTCGCTCGGCGCGATGAAGAACGGATCGCTCAGCACCGATGCGATCGTGTGCTTCGATCCCGCGGTCGCCGAGCAGCTGCACTACCGGCTCAAGCGCGCCGGGCACGTCGCCTCGAAGATGCGGTTCCAATCGGTGCAGCTCTCCACCTACCTGCACGACGGTCTGTGGCTGCGCCTGGCTGCCGTTGCCAACACCACGATGACCCGCTTGGCATCCGGCCTGATGGATCTCGGGCTCGTGCTCGTCAGCCGGCCGGCGGTCAACATGGTCTTCGTCCACGTCGACGACGCGGTCATCGAGCGGATGGAGCGGTCGGGCCTGCTGTTCTACCGGATGGGTCCCGGCCTGGTCCGGTTCGTGACCAGCTTCCAGACCACCGAGGCCGAGGTCGACGACGCCCTTGGCCGGATCAAGCAAGCCATCGCTGATTGACGGCGCTGGCGCACCGATTCCGCGCGACAATCGCGAGATGCGGCTCACCGACGAACAGCTCTCCACTTACGCTCGTGACGGCTTCCTCGTGCTGCCGGACGTGTTCAGCGCCGATGATGTGGCCGCGATGGACGCCAGGCTGCCGGCGCTGTTCGGCGAACGGTGCCCGGAGAACTTCCGAGAGCGGTCGAGCGATGTCGTCCGCACGGCAATGGGCCTGCACCTCCGCGACGACCTGTTCGCCGATCTCGTGCGCGATCCGCGTCTGGTCGAGCCCGCCACGCAGATCACCGGTCACGACGACCTCTACGTCCAACAGGTCAAGGTCAACGCCAAAGAGGCCTTCACGGGCGAGCAGTGGCAATGGCACTACGACTTCGCCACCCACCATCACGAGGACGGCGTGCCCGAGCCGCTGGCGTTGAACATGCACATCTTCCTCGACGACGTCACCGAGTTCAACGGTCCGCTCGTGTTCATCCCCGGGTCACACCTCGATGGCCCAGCACCGACTGCGCTCGACACCGTCAGCACGAGCTATCCGCTGTGGACCGTCGGCAACGACGTCGTCCGTCCGCTGGCCGAACGTGGCGGCCTCGTCGCCCCCAAGGGCGCACCCGGCACCGTGCTGATCTTCGGCGACACGATGGTGCACGGATCGTCGGCGAACATGTCGCCGTGGGCGCGCCGAATCTTCTCACTGATCCTCAACCCGGTGAGCAACCACCAGACCACGATGAACCGCCCGGATCACCAGCACCACCGCGACTTCGCCCCGGTGCGGATGCTGCAATCGGCCTGAGCGGAGCGAACGGCCTCAGCCGGCAGCCAGCGCCGCCACCAGCGCGGCGTCGAGCACCCGGGCCGACATCGCCGCGACGTCCTCCGGCGATCGACCGAAGTCGCCGCCGACGGATTGGGTGGTGAACGCGGAGAAGTGGACGGCGAAGGCGTCGACCAGCCAGGTCGGTGGCCGACCCGTGCCACCACGTGCCGCCCACGCCTTGGCCGTGACCCGCGTCGCGAAGCGCTTCCGGCTCGTGCGTCGTTCAGCGGCAACGGACGCGAGCTCGCCCTCGACCTCGGTCTCCAGTGCAGCGAGCTCCCAGTAGATCCGTCCGTTGTTCGCGTTCAAGCGATGTGCAGCGAGGAGGAGGTCCGCCAACCACTCTTCGCCGGGCGAGGCCTCGTACACCGCGGCGAGCTGCTGTGCATAGCTACGTAGCCCGTCCTCGAGCGCGGCGGCCAGCAACCGCTCGCGCGTCTCGAAGTGGCGGAACACGGTGCGGCGACTGACTCCCGCCGCATCGGCCACATCGTCGACGGTTGCCGAGAGCCCGCGCTCGGCCAACACCGTGCGGGCCGCGCGCAGCACGCGGGAGCGGGCGAGGTCGCGTCGGTCGTCAGCGAGCGAAGGACCCGAGACTGTTGCCGCCGTTGTGCTCACGGGTGCAGTGTAGGCGTTGCTCGACTGGTGTGTCACTCATCCGACGCCGAATGGCACGCATGAGTGACATGTGATACCTTGGCCGTGTCGTCGCTCGCCGACGTCCGCAACCGGGGGGTTGTCATGCCACATGATCTGGTCATCGCCGGAGGAACCATCGTCGATGGAACAGGAGGCGCCGCGTATCGCGCCGATGTCGCCATCGACGAGGGCGTGATCACCGCTGTCGGCACGGTGTCGGCCGATGCTCGGCAACGGATCGATGCGTCGGGCGCCACCGTGATGCCCGGGTTCGTCGACATCCACACCCACTACGACGGCCAGGCGACCTGGGCAGACCTCCTCGTGCCGTCGTCGTGGCACGGCGTCACGACGGTCGTGATGGGCAACTGCGGCGTCGGGTTCGCGCCGGTGCGGCCGCACGACCGCGAGCGGCTGATCGAGCTGATGGAGGGCGTCGAGGACATCCCTGGTGCCGCGCTGCACGAGGGTCTGCAGTGGAACTGGGAGAGCTTCCCGGACTACCTCGACGCGCTCGACGGCCGGCCCCACGACATCGACATCGCGGCGCAGATGCCGCACAGCGCGCTGCGCCTGTACGTGATGGGCGAACGGGGTGCCACTCGCGACGCTGCCACGGCCGATGAGATCGTCGAGATGGGACGCCTGGCCCGTGCCGCGATCGAGGCCGGTGCGCTCGGGTTCACCACGTCGCGCACCAAGAACCATCGCACCAGCCGTGGCGAGTACACACCGACGTTGACGGCCGCAGCGGAGGAGCTGGCCGGCATCGCCGATGCGCTCGGCGGTGGCGTGCTCGAGGTCGTCTCCGACTTCGCCCACGCCGACGACGAGCTGGCCACGGTGATCGGCATGGCCGAGGCGTCGGGGCGGCCGTTGTCGATCTCGATCACCCAGGTCGATGCACGTCCGGACGGTTGGCGTCACCTGCTGGATGCGATCACCGCAGCGAACCTGCGTGGGTTGGAGGTGACGGCGCAGGTCGCGGCGCGTCCGGTCGGGCTCCTGCTCGGTTTGCAGACCTCGGTCAATCCGATCGGCGGCTCGGCGACGGCACGCTCGCTGTCCGCCCTCCCGTTCGACGCCCAGCTCGC
>JAOBWQ010000287.1 GCA_025463425.1 Ilumatobacteraceae bacterium
ACGATCGCTGGATGTCGAAGTACGCCCAACCCTTCAGCCGCGCCCTGCTCGGCCTCAAGCACGATCTGGAACAACAGGAGTCCGCATGAACACCGCCCGCCACGTCCACGAGATCTACATCAAGTCCACGCCGGAGGCGGTCTGGCAGGCGCTGACCGACCCAGCGTTCACGGTCAAGTACTTCCACGGCACGGCGATCGAGAGCTCGTTCGGCAAGGGCGACGGATACCGATACGTGATGGACGGTGGAGCCGATGCGATCGAAGGCGTGATCGAGGAGATCGAGCCCGGTGCCCGGTTGGTGATGACGTTCCGGTTGCTGTACGACGCGGCACTTGCGGCCGAACCCCCGAGCCGGGTCGAGTGGGTGCTCACCCCGTCGGGCGACGTCACCAAGCTCACCCTTCGCCATGGCGATCTGTTCAAGAGCCCGCTCACCTGGGAGACCGTCCGCACCGGGTGGCTGGTGGTGATCGACGGGCTGAAGACGCTGCTGGAGACGGGCGAGCCGCTGGGCAATGTCCAGGATCCCGATGCGTTCCCCACCGACCCGAACCCGGAGGGCGAGTGGCACCGTTCCCAGGGCATCGCGGCGAACAACGGCACCTGGGACTGGCTCGGAAAGCCCGACGGTGAGCGCACCGCGGACGACGAGGAGCAGATGACGCTGTCGGCCTACGCCGCGGCGTACCACTGGGCCCGCGCCGCGCGATCGGGTCCGATGAACGTCGCCCGGGCGAACTGGCTGCTCTCGAGGGTGTGGGCAGTTCGGGCCAACGGGCCGCTGGCCTTGCACCACGCCGACATCGTGCTGGCGACGTGCCTCGAGCACGGCCTCGTCGACTTCGACCTCGCCTATGCGCACGAGGCGCGGGCCCGTGCCCTCGCCTGCCTCGGCCGGTTCGACGAAGCCGCCGCCGAGCGCGCCGAGGCCGCCGCAGTGCCGATCGTCGACGACGAGGATCGCAACATCTTCGATCCCGACCTCGTCGCCGAACCCTGGTTCGGCCTGCCGGCCATGACGGTCTGAGACCCCGCACAGAACCGGGGCGATGTTGCGGATGAGTGGCGTCTGCTGTGGCCAGCCTCACCCCGATGGGCCGGAATCACGTACTGGGGACAATTCGGTTGGAGGGTGCGACGGGATTGTCCCCAGTGATCTCGGGTCGAGGTTCCGGGCGGCCTCCGACGTCAGGGTGACGCCGCCAGTCTCCCAGAACTCGAAAATCGGAGGCGGCCGCCGCAGGCGTCACCGACCCGAAGCATCGCCCCCGCTTCTTTGCATGTTTGCGACCTTCGGCCGAGGTTCCGGCCTTCGGCCGAGGTTCCGGCTTTCGGCGCGAATTCGGTTGCGGCACACACGGTCGGTGGGTGAGCCTGCAGGCGTGGCAGACGACTCGATCGCGAACACGCCGGCTCCGCCGTACACGGCGGTGATCTTCACCAGCCTGCGCGACGAAGTGCCCGGCGACGGCTACGCCGAGATGGCGGAGCGGATGGATGCGTTGGCCGCCCAGCAGCCCGGCTACCTCGGCGTCGAGTCCGCACGCGAGGGCGTTGGCATCACCGTTTCGTACTGGGCCAGCGACGCCGACGCGGCAGCATGGAAGCGCGTCGTCGAGCATGCCGAGGCACAGCGGATCGGCCGTGAGCAGTGGTACCGCAGTTACCGGGTCCGGGTCGCGACCGTGACGCGTGAGTACGGCCACGAGACGCCGTAGCGTTCGTGCCGTGCGGATCGTCGGCGTGTGCGGCAGCCTCCAGGCGTCCTCGGGCAACCTGACCCTGCTGCGCGCTGTGGCTGAGCTGGTGCCCGCAGGTGTCGAGTACGAGATCTATGACGGGATGCGCACCCTGCCCCACTTCGACCTCGACATCGAGGCGACCGGGCCGACGCCGCCGGAGGTCACCGTGCTGCGCGCGACGATCGGCGCGGCCGATGCGCTGTTGATCGCCTCGCCCGAGTACGGGCACAGCCTGCCCGGCTCGCTGAAGAACGCGATCGATTGGATGATCGGATCGGGTGAGCTCGAGCGCAAGATCGTCGGCGTCACCGCCTCCGTGGTCCACCCGGCCCGCGGTCGTCGCGGACTCGACGCGTTGATGCGCACGCTGGCGGCCGTCAGCGCGCAGGTGGTCGGCGGTGAACCGATCGCCAAGGGCGCCGGAGACACCGAAGCGCTTCGCACGTTGGTGTCCGCGGTGGTCGAGGCCGTGCACGCCGCCGAGGGATCTACGGTGGGGCCATGAGTGTTGCCGTGGACCTTGCCGCCCTACCCGCCGCGATCGCTGCGCAGATCGGGTGGTGCTACCTGTTGACGGTCAGCGACGACGGCCAGGCACGAGTCCTGGCGGTTGCCCCGCAGGTGTCCGACGACGGGGCGCTGATGTTCGAGGTCGGGAAGGGCACGGCCGGCAACGTCGCAGCCCGCCCATCGATCACCGTGGTGTACCCGCCCGCAGTCGCGACTGCGATGAGCCTGATCGTGGATGGCACGGCAACCGTCGACGGAAGCTCGGTCACGCTCGTCCCGACGTGGGCCGTCATGCACCGCTCGGCCGTGCCGCACGCGGACCAGTGAGCGACCCGGCGATCATCCGCGCGATCACGCGCGAACGGCTGGCACTGGCGACGATGTTCGAAGAGCTGGATGCGCGGCAGCTCGCGACGCCGTCGCTCTGCGAGGGCTGGACGGTGCACGACGTTGCGGCTCATCTGACCATGCCGTTCAACGTCTCCGGCGCGAAGCTCCTGTGGAACGCGCTCGTCGAGCCGATGTCGATCAGCGGAGCGATGAATCGGCTGACCAAGGAGCAGGGGCGCCGTCCGATCGAAGGGATCGTCGCCCAGCTGCGCGATCAGGCCGGCAATCGCAAGCACCCCCCGGGCATGCCGATCGCCCCGCTGGTCGACCTGATCGTGCACGGCGAAGACGTCCGCCGGCCGCTGGGCATCACCGCCGACGTGCCGTTCAACCAGGTCGCCGCTGCGATGACGTTCGTGACCGGTGGCCGGGCGGTGGGGTTCGCTCCGGGCGCGCGCCTGCGTGGCCTGCAGTTCGTGGCCACCGACGGAGATCGGCACTGGGGTCACGGGCAGGTCGTCCACGGGCCTGCGTTGAGCATGCTGCTGGCCGCACTCGGACGGCGGGTGGCCTTTGCCGAGCTGGGCGGCGCGGTGCAGGTCCTGCGCGACCGGATCGATCCGCCGGCCGATGCCCGCAAGCGTCGCGGCCGGCGGTCAGCGGCCGGATGAGACCAGGCCGGGGTCGTCGATCCGGTGCGCTGTCGCAGTGGTCGGGATCCGCCGAGCGAGGGTCGGCGGCGTCGGACGTCGGGCCTGGTTGACACGCCGGATCGTCAGCAGGACGATCGCCAGGCTGGTCACGATCGCGACCACGGTGAACACGCCGCCGTTCGCATCGGTGCCGGCCATGAAGGCGTGTAGCGTGCCGGCGAAGAACAGCGGGAAGCTGGCGAAGTGGATCGCTCGC
>JAOBWQ010000297.1 GCA_025463425.1 Ilumatobacteraceae bacterium
CCGCCACGCACACCGTGCACCTCGGCGCGTGCGTGTCGACGTGGTCGCTGGCAGGCAACACGCTGACCTTCAGCGCCTCGAACCTGCCCGCGAACTGCCTCGACCTCAACGGTCTCAGCCCGGAGGACCTCGCCCTCTTCGACGAGATCACGGCCACGACGCCCGCCACCCTCGTCGCCGACCCGGTCCGTGAGTCGATCATCTTCATCCGCGGCACATCTGCGCTGCGCCTCCACCAGCTGACCCAACCGGCGCCGACCGACTCGTTCGACCTCTACCAGGCCGTTGTGCTCGGGTTCTCGGTCGGTCAGGTCATCTCACCCGAGGACGTCGCAGCTGCGCTGACACCGGCGCGCGGACCAGCCACGCACGACACCAGGTGGTACACAGCGAGCACCGGAGTCGTCGGTGACGGCGCAACGCAGTGCCTCAGTGGGCTCGAGCTCCGCACGCTCTGGTGGGGTGACGTCAGCATCGCCTTCTGGCGGCGCAACGGCACCGAGTCGATCTGGGCGTGGTCGATCGGTGACCGCCGAGCCTCCCTGTGGGAGGACCGCCGCGAACCGACCGCCCCGGACCACCCGGCGGCCAGTGGGATCACGACTGCCGGCAGTCTGCACGTCGGCTCCCCCGCCACCGACCTGCAGGTGCAGTTCGCTGACATCATGGATCCGTTGGCACCACGCCTCGAGGACGGCACCCAGATCTACCTCTCGGCGATGTCCACCGAACCCACCGTGTGGCAGTTCGACCGCGATCGGGACGTCAACGTCGGAGTGTCGATCAAGGGCGGTGAGGTCACCGGCTTCGGTGCTGCCCTCGACGCCTGCTCCTCGTCGTCGTCATCGCCCGCGGGCGGTGCCGCGCTCACGCCCTCGGGCGCGCTCGATCTGCATCTCGAACGGGCCACGCCGACGACACCCTCCGTGTTCGGTTTCGCCTACGGATCTGACGGCGATCCGACCATGATCGCCTCCACCGTCAGCGACGTCCTCGGACAACCGCAGCAAGACACCGGCTGGCAGCCGATGCCCGCTGACCTCTCGTGCAAGGGCGCCACCGAGTACCGCTCGATCCTGTGGGCCGACCTTCGGTTCGTGTTCGAGGGCTACGACACCGACGGAGACGGCACCACCGACCGGACCCGCCTCGCAGCCTGGAGCATCGGCGCCGTTCAACTCGAGCTGTCCCCACACCTCGATGCCGTCATCACCCAGCACAGCGCAATCACGACAGCCGACGGCCTCGGACTCGGTTCACCGAAATCGGCCGTCCTCGAACAGAACTTCTTCCAGATCGGCGACGACGGAGACACCGTGTTCGGCCTGGCCAAAGCCGTCCCGGTTCGTTTTGTGATCGCTGACGATCGGGTCGCCTCGATGAGCGTTCAGGACAACGACTGCTGACCGCGAACCGGACCATTGTGGATGCATCGACGGATCGGCGCGTTCGGTGGTGTTGAACTGTCGTGGTGCCGAACCGGGCGAAGACGCGATCTGCGAAGCGCGACGTCGAGGCACTGTGGCGCGTGTTCTACGACCGATCGTTCGCCGACGTGAGCGCCTACGCCCTTCGTCTCACTGGCGGCCATCGAGCGACCGCGGAGGACTTGGTTCACGACGCCTACTTGGCGATGGTGCGAGCGTGGCGTGACGGCCGCGTCGATCATCTCGACACCGGTTGGCTGATCGTCGTCGTTCGCCAACGCTTTCTCAACTCGATCCGCAACGGACGACGCGAGGATCGTCGTCTCCGCCTCGTCCACGGCTCGCCGTCATCGGTGGAGCCATCAACCGAGGAGTCGTCGTCCGACGGTTCGATTGCAGCGTTGCTCGGTGGACTTTCCGATCGTGCTCGGGCAGCGCTGGTGATGCGCTACGTCGACGACCTGCCGGTGGCCGCCGTCGCAGACGGCCTCGGCCTCACCGTGCGCGCGACGGAGTCGTTGCTGGTCCGAGCACGAGGACAGATCCGCCGCCAGCAGAGGGAGGAACGCCATGGATGACGAGTCGCTCGGCAGCGACGCTGATCGCGAGATCCTCGAAGCGATGCACGCCTCAGCCCCCGGTCGGTTGAGCAAGGACTTCCAGGACTCGCTCTGGAAGGACATCGCCTCCGAACTTCACCGAACACCTGCCGCCCCCGACAAGTCGAAGATCTCCAAGCACACGTGGCGACGACTCGGCGCAATAGCGGCCGGCATCGTGCTCGTCGCTCCGCTAGCTGTCGTGTTGATCGCCCGGCACACCGACGGCACCGACCAGATCTCGAGCTCGCCGAACAGCTCCCTGGTCCCCACCGATGATTCCGCGGCGACGAGCCCCACTTCGAGCTCAGCCGCTCCTGCCGAGACATCGGAGTCCACGACGGCCGACACGTCCGACCCCGGGACGTCGTCGACCGCCGCACCCGCCGAAACCACGACCGCGCCCTTGACCACGGCCGGCACAACGGCGAGCACGACACCATCGACGTTCGCGTCGCTACCCGACGCCACCGACGGATCGGTCGACGGTCCCAGGCCGGCGATCCCCGGGTCGGTCATCGCCTCGGCCCGGATGTCCAGTGCCACGACCGGCTGGGTCGTGACCGACGCCGTCCTCGCACACACCGAGGATGCCGG
>JAOBWQ010000308.1 GCA_025463425.1 Ilumatobacteraceae bacterium
GGCGACGACTGCCGCGGCAGCAGCGCCGAGCCATCCGTACTGGCGCTGACGACGCGCGGCGAGGGACACCACCGGCGCCGCCGGGGAGGAGCTCGGCGTGATCTCGGCCGGTGGGACCCGATCGAGATCGAAGGCCGCGAGCGCGGCCGAGATGGCCGATTCGCGTGCGGCCGCCGGCACCTCGACATCACGGAGATCGTCGCGGAGGGTGCCGTAGATGCTCAGCTCGTGGCGCAACGCATCCGTTGCCTCGACCAAGGCGCGCTCGTCGGCGTTGGCCTCGCCGTCGAAGGCGGCGCTGGCTGCAGAGGTGGGGTCGAGGTCGTCGGTCATGGCTGTCGGGTCATCGGGGGCTGGTCATCGTGATCGTTCGCGTCGAGGGGGTCGTTGGTTGGACGTCGGGGTGGGGCGCTCTGGTTCCCGAAGTCGCGGCCCAGCGCCACGGCGAGCGCAGCGCGGCCACGCGCGATGCGGCTCTTCACGGTGCCGACCGGAACGTCGAGCACGGCGGCGATCTCCGCGTAGTCGAGGTCGCCGACGTCGCGCAGCACGACCGGAACGCGGAAGTCCTCGGCGAGACCGGCGAGTGCGCGATCGAGCAGGGCGCGGTCGCCGATCGCATCGATGCGCACGCCGGAGTCGGGATCGGCGTGCTCGACCGGACCAGAGTCCCCGGCGTCGTCACGGCCATGGCCCGTTGCGTCGAGGCCGGTCAGCGGCCTGCGGCGGCGACGGCGGAGCTCGTCGAGGCTGGCGTTCGTGGCGATGCGGTAGACCCACGTCGAGAACGTGCTGCGGCCGTCGAACTTGGCGAGGGCACGCACGATCGCGATCATCGCCTCCTGGGCGGCGTCGGCCGCGTCGGCGTCGTTGCCGGTGATCCGCCGGCAGACGGCGTAGATCCGGTCGTAGTGCCGGCGCAGCAGTTGGTCGAGGCTCGATCGGTCGCCATTGCGCGCAGCATCGAGCAGGGTCGCATCGTCGATCATCAAGCGCCCGAGGTGAACGAGATCCCGCTGATGCTGCCGCGGTACGGGAAGGTCGAGCTGCACCCGTTGTCACGGGCTGCTTCGAGCAGGAGGACCAGAACGAAGCGCGCAGGCGCTGCGGTGATCGGAGCCGTGACCGTCGCCGCCGCGTCACCTGCGCTCTTCGCCTGCACCGGACTGCCCCAGCCGTCGACGGTGGTGGGCGGTTCGGCCTCGTTGCTGGCGTAGACCCGCAGCTGGTACGGGCCGTTGGCGATGTCGACGCTCAACGTGCCCGTCCCGGAACCGGAGAGGGCGACGACCAGTCCGACTCCGGGCTTGCCGTTGAAGTAGCGGTCGTTGTAACAGCTGGTGGTCCACGCCGTCGCGGGATCGTTGTCGAGCACGAACGAGGTCTGGTCCGGGCTCTCGACGCCCGTCTTCGAATCACCGGGGTCGAAGCTGGACACGCCCGCGATCGTCACCGGGCCGCCGGGGGTGGCCGCTACGGACGCCGGCGAGGTGGTGGCGGGGCCGGCAGTCGTGTTCGAGGGCGAGGGATGGCCTGAGTCGTTGCCGGCGGAGATCAGCACGGCGCCGACGATCACAGCCAGCAGCAGCAGGACGATGACCACGCTCGACGGCGTGCGCTTCTGCTGGAACTGCCGCGAGGGCACACCGCGTGGACTTCCGGAGGTGGGAGTGCGGTCGCGGATCGGAGGTGGCGGTGCCTTGATCGGTCGAGCCGGGCCCTGGCGCGGCGTGGGGTTGGAGCCGCGGGTCGCGTTCTGGCGTGCCTCGGAGCGCACGATCGGCGGGCGCGCCGGGGTCGGTTCGGCGGCGACGGACGGACCCGTGAGCGGGGTACCCGCAGGTGCGTCGCGCGGGGCACTCGTGCCGATGCCCATTCCGCGCGGTGGGGTCATGGTCGTGGTGCGATCGTCGACGCCACTGGCGATCCGGGTCAGCCGGTTGCGGAGATCTCCACCGGTTGCGGGGCGATCGTCGGGGTTGCGCGCGAGCAACTCGTGGATCAGCGCGGCGAGTCCGGAGGGAAGCGTGGCCCGCAGCCGGGACAGGTCGGTGGGATCGCGCTGGAGGCGGGCCAGCGCGGTGTCGGCGTCGCTCTCGCCCAGGAACGGCACGCGGCCGGCGAGGCACTCGTACAGCACGAGACCCAGCGCGTACAGGTCGGCGCGGCCGTCGAGCTTCTTGCCGCGCACCTGCTCGGGTGACAGGTACTTGGCGGTGCCCATCATCACGTTCTCGCTGGTCAGGTCGTCGCTGGAGCCGAGGCCCTTGGCGATGCCGAAGTCGGTCAGCAGGACGCGTCCGTCGGGCGTGATCATGATGTTGCCGGGCTTGACGTCGCGGTGCACCAGGCCCGCCTTGTGAGCGGCGTCCAGCGCAGCGGCGACGCACGAGCCGATGTGCATCGTCAGCTCCGGACCGAGCCGCTTCTGCTCGTCGAGCAACTGGCGCAGGCTCTTGCCGTTGACGAGCTGCATGACCACGGCTTGGCGGCCGTCGAAGTCGATCGTGTCGTGCACCGCGACGATGTTCGGGTGGCTGAGCCGGGCGACGGTGATGGCCTCGCGCCGGAACCGCTCGGCCACCACGGGGTCCGTCGCGAGCGTGGACTTGAGGATCTTGACGGCGACTTGGCGGGACAGCGACATGTCCGTCGCGAGCCAGACTTCGGCCATGCCTCCTTGCGCGATCCTACGCTCCAGTCGATAACGCTGGGCAAGGAGCGCCGGAGGCGGCAGGGGTGTCGTGGGATTGGGCATGTCGCGCACGCCAACGCTAGTTGCAGGCGGGCATCACAACGGGTCAATCAACCCGTCAGGACCGCACCTGGAAGGCCAGACCGATGGTGCCGCGACCGGTGTGGGAGCCGACGACCGGGCCGATGTCGCCGATCAGGATCTCGCCCGAGTAGTGCGGACGCAGCATCGCGACGAACGCTTCGACGTCGGTGCAGTCGGCCTGGAGGATGGCGAGGTTGTCGACCTCGCCGTAGCTCTGCAGCTTCTCGATGAGGAACGCCAGCGCCTTGCTGCGGGTGCGCTGCTTGCCACCTTCTTCGACCTTGCCGTTGCGGACCTCGACGATCGGCTTGATCGAGAGCACCGAGGCGAGCATCGCCTTGGCGCCGCCGATGCGGCCACCCTTCTTGAGGTTCTCGAGCGTGTCGAGTGCGCCCCACACCTTGGTGCGCGCGGCGAGGTCGACCGCCTTGGCCTGGACGTCATCGAACGACGCGCCGCTCTGCGCGAAGCGGGCGGCGGCGAGCACGATGGTGCCGAGGCCGAGCGTGCACGACTGGCTGTCGACGACGGCGATCGAGATCTCGTCGGCGACGGCACGTGCGGCGAGCTCGGCACTCTGCAGCGTGGCCGACAGACCACCGCTGAGGTTGATCACGACGATGCCCGTCGCGCCGTCGGCGATCAGCTCGCGGTAGGTCTGCTCGAACAGGCCGGGTGGGGGAGCAGCAGTCTCGGGCAGCACCGGCGATGCGGCGGAGCGGCTCCAGAACTCGGCCACGGTGAGGTCGCGCCGGTCGATGAACTCCTCGCTGCCGAAGCGGATCGACAGCGGCACGATCGCGATCCCGAGCTCGTCGGCGACGGCTTGGGGCAGATCACAGGCACTGTCGGTCACGATTCGTACGGTCACGAGTCAGACAGGCTAACCCGTCGTGTCGGGACCGGGCGCCGGCCCATCTGGCAGCCCATCCGGTGGCCCGTCGACCGGTCCTTCCGGTTGGTCGGGTAGGTCGGACACCGACTTCGTCGCGGGGTGCTCGGTGCGCCCCGACACGGTGCGCCGGACGCGACGGCTGCGGCGCAGGTTGCGCACCCACCATGTCAGCAGCAGGAGCAGCCCGACGCCGGTGATCAGCTGGGGCAGCCCGGTCAGGGTGTTGACCCGGGCGCGCAGGTTGACGGTGGGCACGATGGGTAGTTCGCCGGCCTTGGTGAGGATGTCGAGCGTGACGGTGAACGTGCCGTTGGTGCGCGCCACGACCCTGACCGGCAGGTTGGTGACGCCGGGATCGAGGTTGCGCTCGATGTCGCCATCGGGGAACTCCATCTTCTTCGCGTCAGCGGCAAGGCGGATGAGGACGTGCAACGGTTCGAGGCAGTCGTTGCGCAGGCGGAGGAACAGCGTGGTCGATTGCCCGGCCAGGGTGAACTGGTAAGGATCCGGGGGCACGATGCACGATCGGATCTGCTGGAGCTGGTGGTTGACCTCGTCGATGGCCGCGTCGGCCTGGTCGTCCGTGATGGCGGTCGAGTAGAGGTTGCCGATCGTCGAGAGCCATGCGTTGCCACGTTCGGTGTTGTCGACGAGCATCGAGGCCACCGTGGTGGCCGCCAGGGTGACGTCGTCGAGGTTCTTCTTCCGGTCGGTGAGATCGACCGTCGTCTTCGGCTTCGGCAGGCGGAGCTCGACCTGCTGACCGTCGTTGATCAGCGCACCGCTGCTGTTCTGGAAGTCGTCGAGGGTGATGAAGTTCGCCGCGCCGGTGGCACCGAGCATCGCGACGGCGCGGTTCATCCGCGCCGCGCTGGCCACGCCCTCGCCGTCGAGCCCGAGGATCAGCGCGTGGCGCAGGCTCGGGGAGAGGCTGTCGGCGAACTGCTCGCGGTAGGCCACGACGTCGGCCGCGGTGTAGAGCGCAGCCTGCTCGTCGGACAGCGACGAGTCGGTGAACCGCGATGCGAGCAACGGGTCGACGACGGCGGTCGTCACGCACTGCATCGACGACGATTCGCACGTCTGGTCGGCGTCGCTGTTGGGGTCGGTGTCGGACAGCGCCGTCCGGAACAGCTGCGAGTAGTCGGTGATGTCGCCGAGGCTGCCGTCGGCGGCGAGGTAGGTCGAGCCTGGAATGACGAGCAGCTGGGTGTGGGCGCGGTCCTGCAGGAGCAGACCACCGGCGTCGGTGAGGCTGTCCGGAGCGAACCACACCGTGCTGTTGTGACGGGCAACGACCGATTGGCCGATGACTGCATCGCCCTTGGTGAACAGGTTCCCGAACTGGTCGGCGAGGCCGGATGCCGCCGCCGAGGACGGGTCGAGCGGCACGAGCGGCTGCGACATGACGAACCCGTCAGTCATCGCGGTGCCCAGCGCAGTGAGGCCGGCGTCGTCGAGGCGGCTGAGGATGTCGGGCGAGATCTGCAGGCTGACCTTGACGCCCTTGTACGCGTCGAGCTCGGCCAGCTGCGCGGTGACGTCGGGCGGAAGTGCGGTCGGGAGTGCAGTTGCGTCACCGTGGATCGATGGGGGAGCGGTGATCGAGGCGAGCACCGCGATGCTCAGCTGGCCGAGCACCGTGGGCGGATCGGGCACGCGGTAGGCGAACGTGACGAGGTCGCCCAGCGCCTCCCCCGTTGCACCGGTGACCACCACCAGCAGCGGGTACAGGCCGGCGCCAGGCAGGCGGAGCTGACCGCCGGAGGCATCGGTCGCACTGGTCGGCACGGTGATCATCACGTTGCCAGCGGCATCGGTGACGATTGCGTCGGGAGCCACTGCGGCATCGGTGATGAACCCGCTGAGCTGATGGGCGATGGCGCGCTTGAGCTGCTCGCGCAGCGTGATCGGCTGGTAGGCGCGCACATTGATCCGGCTCCCCTCCGGCAGCGGCGAGGACGGGTGGAAGGTGAGGGTGAGGTTCCCCCCCGGCGTCACGGCGAGCTCCTGGTTGACGAGGACCAGCGTCTCGGGATCGGCTGCAGCGGCGGTGCCGGGCACGACGCCGAGGTTCGCCACGGCGAGCGCCAGCGCGAGCGGCACGGCGAGGAGGACCGCCAGGATCGTGCGCGAGAGCGTGGTGCCGGACGGTTTCATGCCGCAGAATCATGCCCGATCGTCGCCGCACCCACGGGTCAGACGCCCGGTCAGATGTCGTCGAGCCGGCGGACGAGCACGGTGAGGCCCTGGGGCAGGATCCGGAACCCGACCCGCTGGTAGAGGTTCAGCGCGACCGCGTTGTCGGCGTGGGTGTTGACGACGGCTCGGGTGAGCCGGCGTCGCTGCATCCAGATCAGCGAGTCCAGGGTGAGGGCCAGGCCGACGCCCTGGCCCTGGCTCGACGGGTGCACCGCGAGCCGCTGCAGGTAGCCATGGTGATCGGCGCGCCCGGTGATCGCGTACCCGGCCAGACCGCCGTGATCGTCGATGGCACCCGCACCGGCGTCGCCGCTGGTGCCCCAGCGGTCGATCGTTCGAGCGCGGTGCGCGGGGGTGGCCGAGCAGGTCTCGATGATGCCGTCGGTGTCGATGGCCCACACGTTGGTGAACGCGGCCAGGTCGACCGCGGCGGCGGCTTCGAACTCGCGCGTGCGGAGCCGGCGCGAGCGTGGCGGCCGGTCGCCGGAGGACGCCGCCGGTCGCCAGCCGATCAACGACAGGTCGAGCAGGTGCAACGTCTGGAGCACGGCGAAGCCCTGGCGTTGGAGCATGTCGGCCCCGGCATCGGTGACGGCGCCGGTGCGCACCGCAGCGAAACCGCGTGAGCGCAGCTCGGACAACCAGACCCGCAGGATCGTGCTCGAGGGCACGACGCCGTGATCGATGAACGTCAGCTGGGCGACCGTCGGATCGTTCCACCACGGGCGCACCCGCGCCCGTCCGTCGCCGCTGCGCAACACGATCGGCCAGGTACCCCGCGGCGCGGTGCCCATGCGAAGTCGTGACGTCACGGCTCCGACGGTAGCTCAGGGACCATCCGCATAGGCTGACGTGCGTGACCGTGCTCTTCTCGACCCATCCGGCGTACCTCGAGCACGTCGCCGGCCGGCACCATCCTGAGCGCCCGGAGCGGCTCCAGGCGGTGATCGCCGGCAGCCACCTGGCAGGTGTCGCGGACGCGTTGGTCCCGCTGGAGCCGCAGCCGGCGCCGATGGAGATCCTGGAGCGCGTCCACCCTGCGGCGTACCTCGCCAACCTGCGCGCGATCAGTGCGCGCGGTGGCGGTCAGATCGATCCGGACACGTCGATGAGCCCTGGCTCGTGGGACGCCACGCGGCTGGCCGCGGGCGCGGGTCTGACTGCGATCGCAGCCTTGCAGCGCGGTGAGGGCGATGCCGCGTTCTGCGCGGTGCGTCCACCCGGCCACCACGCGACGCGGACGCAGTCGATGGGCTTCTGCCTGATCTCCAACGTCGCCGTCGCGGCGATGGCGCTGGCCGACCAGGGCGAGCGGGTGATGATCCTCGACTACGACGCACACCACGGCAACGGCACCCAGGCGGTGTTCGTCGACGACCCCCGCGTGCTGTTCGTGTCGTTCCACCAGTGGCCGCTGTACCCGGGCACCGGTGCGGCGAACGAGGTCGGCACCGGCGACGGCTTCGGCTTCACGATGAACCTCCCGATGCCACCCGATGCCACGGGCGACCACTACCTGCGTGCGTTCGACGAGATCGTCGCGCCGCGGGCAGCACGCTTCGCGCCGACGTGGCTGATCATCTCGGCCGGCTTCGACGGGCATCGTGAC
>JAOBWQ010000343.1 GCA_025463425.1 Ilumatobacteraceae bacterium
GCGTGGACGGAGAGGTCGAGCGATTGACCGCCGGCGACGATCACGCGGTGGGCGGAACCTGGCTCGGTCATCGCATCGCGCTGTGGATCGGCACCCGCGACGATCGAGATCAGCTTCCCGCGCGGCACGACGATCTTCGTCGTCGTTGTCGAAATGGGGGCCGGCGGGGCGTGACGCACCACGGCAACGGACGCGACGGTGCCGACGACGATCAGCAACGTCGTGGCTCGGAGCGCCAGGCGGCGCCGCCGGCGACGACGCACGCGGCGCACGACATCGGACGTGCTGCCGGCCGACCACGGCGTGCGATCGGCGATCGCCGCGAGGTCCAGCTCGAACCGCTGTTCCAGATCGTTGCTCATTCGAGGATTCCCTTCATCTGCTCCAGGCCGCGATGCAGCGTCGACCGCACCGTGCTCTCCGAGATCTGCATCTCCGCAGCGATCTCGGCCGTGGTGAGGTGTTCGTAGAAGCGCAACACCAGCACCGTGCGCCGCCGGGCGCTCAGGCGACGCAGGGCGTCGGCCATCTCGTCGGGACGGTCGTGGTGCACCGCCGAGTCGTGGTCCCGATAGCGATCCTGATGTGCTCGCGCGACTCGGCGGCGGCGATGCCACGAATGGCAGCGGTTGACGACGACCACGCGCAGGTAGGCGGCCGGTTCGTCGAGTCGACCCCACCGCTCGTAGACCCGGACGAACGCCTCCTGGACGATCTCCTCGGCCGCCGTATGCGAGCCGACGAGGAGCGCGGCGAGCCGCACCATCGCGTGGCGCCGGCTGTCGTAGAAGGCCGCGAAGTCGGGCATCACACGGGTGACGGGCGCAGCCTGAGCGATCGCCATCGGATCGACGATCTCGAGCTCGATCTCGACCGAGAGGCGGTTGGCGCGCTGCATCATCCAGATCTAGACGCTCAGCAGTCGCACTTCGCTGCTCGACCACCGACACTTCGTCGCAACTGGTGTGACGGACGACGGATCTGTCGGTGCCAGCCGGAGAAACGCTGCTCACTAGAGTCGATTCAGTGGTGAACGCAGGGACGACCGAACCCCCGACGGATCTGGTGCTGGGTGGCGAGTTCGCTGCCGGCACGCTCGCCGAATGGCGAGCCGCGGTCGACAAGGTGATCGCCCGCGGCGGCAAGGATCTCACGCCGGAACAGCTCGCCGAGCGCTTCCAGCTCGAGCTGGTCACGGAGACCGTCGACGGGCTCGTGATCCAGCCGTTGTACACCGATCTGGGGAACGCGCCGGAGCCGGGAGTCGCGGGGGCTGCACCGTTCACGCGTGGCAGCACGACCCTCGCCCATCGCCGGTACGGATGGGAGGTGCGCCAGCGCGTGCTCGCCACGGCGGATCCGGAGGCGGTCAACGTGCTCGTCCTCGAGGAGTTGGAGCGCGGGTCGACATCGGTGCTGCTCGACCTCTCGGCGCTCGCAAGTGTCGACGTCGACTACCTCGACGCAGCGCTCAGCGGCGTGCAACTCGACCTCGCACCGATCGCGCTCACCGGCGCGCTCGACGGCATCGCCGCGGCCGGCGCACTGCTCGCGCTGCACCGCCGACGCGGCGTGAGTTCGACCGGTAGCGGCGGTTGCCTGGGCCTCGACCCGATCGGTGCATGGGCAGCGCGCGGGGGCGGCGACATCGCCGCCGACCTCGCTGCAGCGACGGCCCTCGCCGAGCAGTGCATCGCAGAGGCACCGGCCGTACGGTCATTCGCGGTCGACGCCAGGGTGGTCCACGAGGCCGGTGGCGGAGACGTGGAGGAGCTCGCCTACGCGGCGGCAGCCGGTCTGCAGCTCGCCCGTTCGCTGGTCGCTGCGGGCGTCTCGATCGACAACGCGATGTCGCAGCTGGAGTTCCGGTTCGCCGCGACGCCCGATCAGTTCCTGACGATCGCCAAGCTGCGTGCGGCCCGCAGGGTGTGGCAGCGCATCGCCGAGGTCAGCGGCGCATCCTCGGAGGCGCAGCACCAGCAGCAGCACGCGATCTCGTCGTCGGCCGCGTCGTCGCGGTACGACATCTGGGTCAACATGCTGCGCGGCACAGTCGAGTGCTTCGGAGCCGGCGTCGGTGGCGCCGATGCCGTCACGATCACGCCCCACGACGAGCTCGTCAGCGCCGGCGGTTCAGAGCTCGGCCGGCGGATGTCGCGGAACACCCAGGTGGTCCTCATCGAGGAGAGCAACCTCTCCAAGGTGATCGACATGGCCGGCGGCTCCTGGTACGTCGAGCAGCTCACGGATCAGCTCGCGCATGCCGCGTGGTCGCTGATGCAGGAGATCGAGCGCGCCGGCGGTGTGGTCGAGGCAGTCCGGGCGAACGTGCTCCAAGCGCACATCGACACGACCCGGGCCAAGCGGGACACCGCCATCGCCAAGCGCAAGATGGCGCTGACCGGCGTCACCGAGTTCCCGAACATCGCCGAGCCGGTCCCGCCGGCCGCAACAGCAACAGCAGCGGCAGCCGCAGCAGCAACCGACGACGAGACGACGGCGGGCACGGAGTTCGCCCCACTCCGCGCATCGCGGTACGCCGACCGCATCGAGCAGCAACGCGCTCGGGCAGACCAACTCGCGGCCGGCGCGACGGGGCGTCCCACCGTGTTCCTCGCAGCACTCGGGCCGACGTCGGTCAACGCCGCTCGGGTCACCTTCGCCAAGAACCTGTTCGAAGTCGGCGGCATCGAAGGCATCGTCGGTGAGAGCACCACCGACCCCGCGGCGATCCGGACCGCCTACGAGCAGAGTGGCGCGTCGCTGGTGTGCATCTGCTCGAGCGACACGATCTACGCCGAGCTCGCCGTCACCGTCGCCAACGAACTGGCCAGCGCGAAGCCGGCCCGGCTCTACCTCGCTGGACGACCGAAGGGCATGGACGACGACCTCGCCGCAGCGGGCATCGACGAACAGATCGCTGCAGGCGGCGACGTGGTGGCCGTGATCCGCACGGCACTCGACGCGATCGGAGCACCATGAGCATCCCGAACTTCGCCGACATCGAGCTCGGCGACGGCGCACCGACAGCCACGTTCGACGACTGGTCGACACGGGCCGCAGCCGCGGTGGAGTCCGACGACTCCCTCGTGTGGGAGACGCCGGAGGGCATCGCCGTCGCTGCGCAGTTCGGCGCCGACGATCTCGACGGCATCGACTTCCTCGAGACCTACCCCGGGCTCGCCCCCTTCGTGCGCGGCCCCTACCCGACGATGTACGTGAACCAGCCGTGGACCGTGCGCCAGTACGCCGGCTTCTCCACCGCTGCAGAGTCCAACGCCTTCTACCGGCGCAACCTGGCCGGCGGCCAGAAGGGCCTGTCCGTCGCGTTCGATCTCGCGACCCACCGCGGCTACGACAGCGATCATCCACGCGTCGCCGGCGACGTCGGCATGGCCGGTGTGGCGATCGACTCGATCCTCGACATGCGCCAGCTGTTCGACGGCATCCCGCTCGACGAGATGAGCGTGTCGATGACGATGAACGGTGCCGTGCTGCCGGTGCTCGCGCTGTACATCGTCGCCGCCGAGGAGCAGGGCGTGCCGCCATCGAAGCTGGCGGGAACGATCCAGAACGATGTGCTCAAGGAGTTCATGGTTCGGAACACGTACATCTACCCGCCCAAGGCGTCGATGCTGATCATCTCCGACATCTTCACGTTCACGTCGACGGAGATGCCGAAGTACAACTCGATCTCGATCTCCGGCTACCACATGCAAGAGGCCGGTGCGACAGCTGACCTCGAGTTGGCGTACACGTTGGCCGATGGTGTCGAGTACCTGCGCGCCGGCCTGGAGAGTGGGCTCGACGTCGATGCGTTCGCGCCGCGCCTGTCGTTCTTCTGGGCGATCGGCATGAACTTCGCGATGGAGATCGCGAAGATGCGTGCGGCCCGCCTGCTGTGGGCCAAGCTCGTCAAGGGCTTCGAGCCGAAGAGCGCGAAGTCGCTGTCGCTGCGCACCCACTCGCAGACATCGGGCTGGTCGCTCACTGCGCAGGACGTGTACAACAACGTCATCCGCACGTGTGTGGAGGCGATGGCGGCGACGCAGGGCCACACCCAGTCGCTGCACACCAACGCCCTCGACGAAGCGTTGGCGCTGCCCACCGACTTCAGCGCGCGCATCGCCCGCAACACCCAGCTGTTCCTGCAGCAGGAGTCCGGGACGTGCCGGGTGATCGATCCGTGGGCCGGCTCGTACTACATCGAGCGACTCACCCATGATCTCGCCGAGAAGGCGTGGGAGCACATCCAAGAGGTCGAGCGCGTCGGCGGGATGACGGCGGCGATCGAAGCCGGCATCCCCAAGCTGCGCATCGAGGAAGCCGCGGCCCGGACCCAGGCCCGCATCGATTCTGGCCGCCAGCCGGTGATCGGCGTCAACAAGTACCGCCTCGACGTGCCCGAGACGATCGCCGTCCTGAAGGTCGACAACACCGCCGTGCGCGCCGAGCAGATCGCCAAGCTGGCCAAGCTGCGCGCCGAGCGCGACACCGACGCCTGCAACGCTGCGCTCGCGCAGCTGACCGCCGCGGCGCATGCCGGCCTGACCGGGACGCGCAGGGGCGGACTCGACGAGAACCTGCTCAAGCTGTCGGTCGACGCAGCACGAGCGGGCGCGACCGTGGGTGAGATCAGCGATGCGCTCGAGGTCGCGTTCGGCCGGCACACCGCCACGATCCGTACGCTCAGTGGCGTGTATCGCAGCGAGATGGGCGAGGGCGGGATGGCCAAGGTCCGCGAGCTGACGGCGGAGTTCGCCGAGCACCACGGCAGGCGCCCACGCATCCTCGTCGCGAAGATGGGTCAGGACGGCCACGACCGCGGCCAGAAGGTGATCGCCACGGCTTTCGCCGACCTCGGCTTCGACGTGGATGTCGGCGCCCTGTTCCAGACCCCTGCCGAGGTGGCCCAGCAGGCGATCGAAGCCGACGTCCACATCGTCGGCGCGTCGTCGCTGGCCGCAGGGCACCTCACGCTCGTCCCTCAGCTGCGCGACGAGCTGGCCGCGCGCGGGCGGCCGGACATCATGATCGTCGCCGGCGGAGTCATCCCTCCGCAGGACTTCGACGAGTTGCGCGCCGCTGGTGCCTCTGCGATCTTCCCACCCGGCACCGTCATCGCCGACGCCGCCGTCGAGCTCCTCGAAGAGCTCGATCGCCGGCTCGGCTCCTCCTGACGCCTCGATGACGCCAAGGACGCGGCCACCGGCACCCGTCGACGTCGACGGGCTCGTGGCCGGCGTGCGCGACGGCAACCGGGCACTGATCGCGCGTGCCATCACGTTGGTCGAGTCGACTCGGGCCGATCATCAGGTCGCCGCGCAGGAGCTGCTGGTGCGGCTCACACCGTTCTCCGGCTCGGCCCAGCGGATCGGGATCAGCGGCGTGCCGGGCGTCGGCAAGTCGACGTTCATCAACACGTTCGGCAGCATGCTCACCCGGCAGGGCCACCGCGTCGCCGTACTCGCGATCGACCCCTCGTCGACGGTGTCCGGGGGCAGCATCCTCGGCGACAAGACGCGCATGTCGACGCTCTCCTACGACACCAACGCCTACATCCGCCCGTCGCCGACGTCGGGCACGCTCGGCGGGGTGACCCGCGCGACGCGCGAGTCGATCGTTGTCGTCGAGGCCGCCGGATTCGACGTCGTCATCGTCGAGACCGTTGGTGTCGGGCAGTCCGAGACGTCCGTCGCCGAGATGGTCGACTGCTTCCTCGTGCTCCTCCTCGCGCGCAGCGGCGATTCGCTGCAGGGCATCAAGAAGGGCGTGCTGGAGCTGGCCGACATCGTCGCGATCAACAAGGCCGACGGCAAGCACGTCCACGAAGCCAAGCTGGCTGCACGCGAGCTGGCCGACGCACTGCACCTGCTGCAGCCGGCCAACGCCGACTGGTCGCCACCCGTGCTGACGTGCAGCGGGCTCGACGACACCGGGCTGGATGACGTGTGGGCCCAGATCACGTCGCACCGGGAGACGTTCGAGCGCACGGGAGCGATGGCCCGCAAGCGCACCGCCCAGCAGGTGCGGTGGATGTGGGCTGCGGTCGAGGACCAGTTGCTCGGGCGGCTCAAGGCGGATGGACAGGTGCGCGCCGTGGCCGATCAGCTGGTCGAGGCGCTCGGCGAAGGATCGACGACACCGACCCGTGCCGCGGCGGAGATCCTGGCGACCTTCGACGTGTCCCGGTCCCGACCGGGCGGCTGAGTCAGTCGGGCGCGGCCTCGCGCACCAGCGCGTTGATGATCGCCGCCAACGTCGCCGGCTGCGAGAGCATCACGTTGTGAGCCGCCTCGATCTGGCGGAAGTCGACATCCGGGCCGAGCTGCTCGATCATCCTCGCTGCCAACGCCGGTGGTACCGGTACGTCGTCAGTCATCCCGATGTAGGTCGTCGGTATGCCTGAGGCGAAGCCAGGGAGCGTGTCGCGGAAGAGGTTGACGGCTTCGTCGACCAGGCTCGTTCGGGCAACGGCCCACTGTTCGTCGCTCATGTCGCCTGCGAAGATCGCCCGGGCGACGTCCGCGTCGATGGCCGGCAGCATCGCCGAATCGGGCTGGCCGACACCGACCTCGACACCGAGCGCCTCGGCCACAGACACGCCCGCAGGCGGTGCCAGCGCGCCGACATAGACGAGGTGGGCCACCCGCTCCGGAACGTCGAACGCGCTGCGCGAGATGGTCAGCCCACCCATCGAGTGGCCGACGAGCACGAACCGATCGAACCCCGCGGCGTCGGCATCGGCCAGCACCGCCTGCGCACACATCGCGTACGTGATCGGCTCGCCGGTGGCCGGACGATCGCCACGGCCCGGGAGATCCACGGCGATCGACGGAACGTCCATCAGCGGGAGGACCAACTGCCAGCACGACCTGTCGTGGTGCCCGCCGTGCACGAACACCGCGCCGTCGATGTTCGGGCCGTCGATGTTCGGGCCGTCGATGGTCATCGCCGGACCGGCTTCACCAGCTGGCCGGAGCGGACGTCGGGCTCGTGCACACCGTCGACCTGGATCGGCACGCCGTTGACGAGCACGTGGCGGATGCCTTCGGGTTGGTCGGCGGTCAGCCGCTCGGAGCCGGCCGGGAAGTCGGCGATCCGGCGCAGCGGACCTGGTGCGACGGTCGCTGCGTCGAACACGACGACATCGGCCCACGCGCCAGGTTGGAGACGGCCACGATCGGCGAAGCCGAACAGGTCGGCCTGCACCGACGTCAGCCGGCGCACGGCTTCCTCGAGCGTGACGAGCTTGCGGTCGCGGACCCAGTTGCCGAGGTAGTCGGTGGCCTGTGGGGCGTCGCACAGCTGTCCGACGTGCGCACCGGCATCGGACAGGCCGAGCGTGCAGTGCGCCTCGACCAGCACCTTGGCGACCTCGTCCGGATCGTCGTTGGCAACGAGGCACGCGACCCGCATCGTCAACTCGTCCCCAGCGAGGTCGAGCAGAACGTCGAGTGGGGTCGAGTCCCGCTCGGCGGCGAGCTCGGTCAGCCGCCTGCCGACGAGCTCGGGGCGCATCGCCGACTCGGCGATCTCGTAGGTCTCCCAGCGCGGCACGCCGAACGCCGCGTGCTCCCAACCGGCGAGCGCCGCATCGCGCCAGACCGGATCCGCGTAGGCGGCGCGCCGGGCGTCGGCGTCGCCCGCCATCAGGTCGCCGAAGCTGGGGTTCACGTTCAGCGTGAACGGTTCCGCCATCGACATGGAGAACCGCAGCGGCCGCGGCGAGACCTGCGGCCAGACCTCGGCACCGGCGGCCCATCCGGCGCGGTTGACCTCCATCAGCCGCAGGTGGCTGCCGGTCGGCATCGTCAGCATCGCCGTGTAGGTGAACGGCACACCGATCTGCGGCTGGAGCTCGTACAGGTCGTCGATGCCGAGCGTGCCGCCCGGCGTGAACGCAGCAACGCCGCGACCGACATCGCCGACCGTGGTGAGGAGCGCGACGATCTCGGCCCGGTCGGCGAGCCGGCTCGGGACCGGCTTGCCGCCGGCGCCGCGGTGGGTCGGCGCGAAGCTCGTCGCGAACCCGGCCGCACCGGCCTCCAGCGCCTCGTGCAGGATCACTTGCATCTCGGCGACTTCCTCGGGAGTCGCGATGCGCTCGTAGGCGTCGTCGCCCATCGCGAACAGGCGCAGTGCGGTGTGGCCGATGTACGCGGCGAAGTTGAGGCCGAGGCCGCTCGCCTCGACCGACGCGAGGTACTCGGGGAACGTCGAGAACGAATCCCATGGGACGCCGGCGGTCAGCGCAGCGACATCCATGTCCTCGACCTGTTCGAGCGTCCGTGCGATCAGGTCGTGGTGCTCGGGACGCGTCGGCGCGATCGAGAACCCACAGTTGCCTGCCACCACCGTGGTGACACCGTGGAAGCACGACGGCGTGAGGCCCGGATCCCAGAACACCTGGGCGTCGTAGTGGGTGTGGATGTCGATGAACCCCGGCGCCACCACGCACCCGGTTGCGTCGAGGACCCGGTCGCCATCGAGACCCGCGCCGATGGCCGTGATCCGACCGGCGTCGATCGCCACGTCCGCGAACACTCCCGGTGCCCCTGTCCCGTCAACGACCAAGCCACCACGGATCACGATCTCACTCATCTGCTCATTGTTGACACGCTGGCGCGCCACGCCCGCTGTCGTGCTCGACCTTCAGGTTTCGCGGCGACGACGACGGGTAGGAGTCGGGCATGACGCTGAGATTCGGCACCGACCAAGAGCCGGGCATCCGACGCCGCGGTACGAAGCGATTCACATACGTCAACGACACGACCGGACGAGCACCGTCACGCAGCGACCTCGAGCGGATCCGCAAGCTCGCCATCCCGCCGGCATGGACCGGCGTGTGGATCGCCGTCGATCCGGACAGCCACCTCCAGGCCACCGGACGTGACGCACGCGGACGCAAGCAGTACCGCTACCACGAGACGTTCACGTCGAGCCGGGCCGAGCACAAGTTCGCCGACCTGCTGCCGTTCGGGCACGCCCTCGGCTCGCTGCGCGCTCGAGTCACTCGCGACCTGGGCCGCACCGAGCTCGACCACGATCGGGTCGTCGCCACGGTGGTGCGCCTGCTCGATGTCACCAGCCTCCGGATCGGCAACGTCGAGTACGCCCGGTCGAACGAGTCGTTCGGGCTCACCACGCTCCACAACCAACATGCAGCCGTTCGGGGTTCCAAGGTCCAGCTCTCGTTCCGGGGCAAGTCGGCCCACGACTTCGACGTGCACGTCGACAACGCACGCCTCGCCAGGATCATCCGGCATTGCCAGCACCTGCCCGGCCAGCAACTGTTCGAGTACCGCAGCGAGTCCGGCGAGATCCGCCGCGTCGGCTCGCAGGACGTCAACGAGTACCTCACCGACCACGCCGGGGTCGGCATGACGGCCAAGACGTTCCGCACCTGGAACGCAACGACTCGCGCTGCCGCCGGCCTGGCCGGGGCGAGTGTGCACGAGGAGTCGCCCAGCGCCTCGACGGTGAACAACGTCATCGACTCAGTGGCTGACCACCTCGGCAACACGCGCGCGGTGTGTCGGAACAGCTATGTGCACCCGGCGGTGATCGAGGCCTACGTCGACGGCGCGATCCAGCGGAATTGGAGTCGTCGCGTCGGCAGCACCCCGGGCGGGCTGACGGTGGCTGAGCGCAAGACCCTCCGATTGCTGCGCCGGAGCTGAGCACACTGAGCACGCGCAGCGTTGCGGGATGCGCGAAGCTCGCGTCGCCCGACGTGCCGACGCAAAAGGATCTCGAAGTGGACAACGCCCGACTCGAACGTCTGCTGTCGTCGCTGCACGATTCCGCGAGCTCGGCCTCGGTTCTGCACCGCCTCTGCGTCGTCGGTGCCACCGCGGACTCCGTCGACGGTGCCGGCGTGTCGCTGGTCGCCGATGGACGTCACGAGCTGCTCGATGCGTCCGATGCCTCGGCCGAACGGGTCGAGTCGATGCAGGCGGAGTTCGGCGAAGGTCCGTGCATCGAGGCCGTCACCACGTTCCGACCCTTCTTCGAGCCGGACCTCGCATCGGTGCGCGCCCAACAACGCTGGCCACAGTTCAGCAGGGCGGCCTGTGAACAGGGCGTCGCTGCCGCGTTCGCGTTTCCGTTGGTCAGTCACGGGGTCGCCGTTGGCGCGCTCGACGTCTACTCGGCGCGTGCAGGAGACCTGGCGCCGGATGACCTGCGCGACGTCCTGGTGCTGGCCGACCTCGCCGCCCTGGCTGCCCACGAGGGCAGATCGTCGCCGAGCATCGACGGCGTCGATGCTCGTGCGGAAGCCGCCGAACCGTGGGCCCATTCGGCGGTCGTGCACAACGCATCCGGGATGGTGTGTGAGCAGCTCGGCATCGATGTCGAAGCGTCGCTGCTGCGCATCCGCGCGGTCGCGTTCGCGACGGCGAGGACCGTCGCAGAGGTGTCGCGGGACATCGTCGCTCGGCGCCTGCGCCTGGAACCCTGGGTGCACGATGACTGACGCATCCTCCGACCCGGGCGCCAATGACTCTGCTGTCCTCGACGCGTTCGTGCGGCTGTCGGACACGCTCGTCGACGACTACGACGTGATCGAGTTCCTGGGCTACCTGACCGAGCGATGCGTCGAGCTGGCGCCGGTCGACGAAGCATCGGTCATGCTCGCTTCTCCGACCGGTCACCTGCAGGCGGTCGCCTCCTCGTCAGAGCGCAGCAGGCTGTTGGAGCTGTTCGAGCTTCAGAACGAGGACGGCCCGTGCCTGGACGCATACCGAACCGGCGCGCTCATCGTCGGTGCCGATCTGGAGCTCGAACGGGACCGTTGGCCGATCTTCGTCCCGGAAGCGCTGAGCGTTGGGTTCAGATCCGTGGTCAGCGTGCCCCTCCGTCTCCGCGATCGCGTGATCGGCGCCTTGAACCTGATGCGGAGCGGCGTCGGCGAGATGGACGAGCGCAACGTGCGCATGGTGCGCGCCCTCACCGACATCGCCACCATCGGGGTGCTCCAGCAGCGGATCATCATCGAGACGCAGACGACGGCAGCTGCTCTGCAGGGTGCGCTCGACAGCCGGGTCCGGATCGAACAGGCCAAGGGCGTGCTCGCCGAGCGAACGGGGATCACTGTCGACGACGCGTTCGTCCTGCTGCGTGCGTACGCGCGACGCAACCGGCTCCGGTTGACCGACGTCGCGATCGGCGTGGTCAACCGGACGATCCAGTTCGACGACGAAGTTCCCGATCCATCCTGACGCGCGTCGCGACCTGACCGCAGCGAGGGCTCGTCCCCGCGGATCGTTTGAGTTGCTCGCGTCACGGGTAGCGCCGGTGGACCACCGAGTCCGGAAAGACGCCAACGTGCCCGAGCGCCATCAACCCCATTTCATCGTCGCCGTCCCCGCTCGCAACGAGTCCGAGCTGATCGCCGCGTCGATCGATTCGATCCGTGCCGCAGCCGAAGAGCTGTGCTCACCCCGATCCGTGCAGATCGTTGTCGCCTGCGATGCCTGCACGGACGACACCGCGCGCATCGTCGCGGAGATCGGGCGATCGGACACCCGCGTCGAGTCGATCAGCGGCGACTGGTTCGCCGCCGGCACGGGTCGTCGTGCCGCGATCGCACACGCGCGACGTGGGTCCGCGATCGGTCCGACCGCTGACGTGTGGATCGCGACCACTGACGGCGACACGATCGTCGGGCGCGACTGGCTGACCGTGCAGGCGGCGGCATGGGCCGCTGGCGATCACGCCGTAGCCGGCATCATCGAGCTCCATCCCGACACCGATCCGCGGATCTCGAGCACGTTCGAGCGTCACTACGCGATCGGGGCGCACGGGCACAGTCATGTCCACGGCGCCAACCTCGGCGTGCGAGCCGACGCCTACGACGCCGTCGAGGGGTTCCCCCAGATCGCGCTGGCAGAAGATCACGCGCTGTGGAACGCGCTGGTCGACGCCGGCTTCCGTTGCCGATCGTCGGTGGCCCTCAGAGTCTCGACCAGCCCACGGCTGCGCGGCCGCGCGACCGGAGGCTTCGCGGACACGCTTCGCGACCTGGTCGGTGAGGAGGTGGTGCCGGCATGAACCCATCGATCGATCTCGAGGTCGAAGGTCCGACCGAGGAGGACTGGATGGCGGTGTGCGAACACATGCCGACCTTCATCTGGCCGGCGTGCCATCGCGTCGTGGTCGTCAGTCCACATCCCGACGACGAGTCGTTGGGTTGCGGTGGACTCATCGCCACGGCGGTGCAGCGGGGTCACGACGTGATGGTCATCGCGGTCACCGATGGCGAGGCCGCCACGCAGCAGGTGGATCTCGGCCGAACTCGGCGGGCGGAGCTGGCCGATGCGCTGAGCTGCCTCGCCGGGGATAACGTGATCAGCCGCGTCCATCTCGGCCTGCCCGACGGTCGGGTCGCCGACGACGTGCCGGCGCTCGGCGATGCGATCGCCGCACTGATCGAACCCACGGACCTCGTCGTCTGCCCGATCATCGACGACGGTCACCCTGATCACGCCGCCGTGTCGCGAGCCGCAACAACCGCGGCGCGTCGCGTCGGGTGCCCCGCGCTGGGATACCCCGTCTGGGCATGGCACTGCCACGTACCCTCGCAGACCTCGCTGAAGACGGCCACGCGATTGCCTCTCGCCGACGACGTGCTGTCGCGCAAGCGTGCGGCGGTCTCGTGCCATCGCTCGCAGCTCGAGGGTCGAGATCCTGTCGTCCCGCCGGCGATGCTCGCTCGGTTGCTCCGCCCGTTCGAGGTCGTGGTGACCCTGCGATGAGGACCGAACCCGAGAGCTTCGAAGCGGCCTACGCCTCGGAGACCGACCCCTGGGCGTTCGCGACATCGCAGTACGAGCTGTCCAAGTACGCAACGACGATCTCGGCTTTGGGTTCGGACCACTACCGACGATGCTTCGAGCCGGGATGCTCGATCGGCGTCCTGACGGAGCTGCTGACGCAGCGAGTCGACGAGGTGATCGCATGCGACGCGTCGGCGTCGGCGGTGAGGCAGGCCCGGGACCGAACCGCCCAGTCGGCGCGGGCGCGGATCATCAACGCCACGATCCCGCAGTGGTGGCCGAGCGGGCGCTTCGATCTGATCGTTCTCTCCGAGCTCGGCTACTACTGGGACCGGGCCGGGTTCGACACCGTCCTCGACCTCTGCCGACACTCGCTCGTCGACGGCGGCGCAGAGGTCATCGCCGTCCACTGGCTGGGCACGTCGGCGGATCATGTGCGCAGCGGAGCTGAGGTGCACGAGCAGCTGTGCGATCGCCTCGGGCCATCGGACCTGCACGACCGACGTCCTGGCGAACCGGGCACGCCGTCCGAGGCCGGCTTCCTGCTCGATCGCTGGCGAGGCGTCGCTCGTGACTGACCCCGCCGACGAGCTCGCACCCATCGCCGACGATCCCGCTGTGCTCGCGACACTGCCCATGCCGGGCTCGGGCCGGACGGCAGAGCGGTTCGCCGCTCTGTGGTCGCACTCGACGTCCTCACCGTCGCTCGGTCGATTGGT
Source organism: Ilumatobacteraceae bacterium (assembly GCA_025463425.1). Taxonomy (GTDB): domain Bacteria; phylum Actinomycetota; class Acidimicrobiia; order Acidimicrobiales; family Ilumatobacteraceae; genus WLMZ01. The sequence continues at coordinate 13,502 of JAOBWQ010000343.1, forward strand.
CGAAGCCCACCACGACGCCTTGGCCATCCTCGCCGAGGCCGGCCGCGCGCCCACACCCTCGCCCGATCGCGAAGCGCTCGAGTTGTACGCGGTCTGGGCGGCAGGCGGCGGCCCCGATCCGGCACGGCTCGAGCGGAAGCCGAGCGGATGGCGGCTGGTCGGCAACAAGCCGTGGTGCAGTGGGGCCACGCTCGCCCAGCGGGCGCTCGTCACAGCCGCTACCACAGATCGTCTTGGCGCGCTGGTGTTGGTGGACATGTCGGCTCCGGGTGTCACCGTCGAGCCCAGCGAATGGTGCTCACCCGCCATGGCGGTCACCGAGACCCGCACCGTCCGGTTCGACGTCGAGGTGGACGACGACGATGTGATCGGCTTCGACGACTGGTACCTGCGCCGCTCCGGCTTCTGGCACGGCGCGATCGGTGTCGCCGCGTGCTGGGCGGGCGCCGCTGATGGGGTGGTCGATCGCCTGACCGAACAGTGGCGACGAGATCCTCACGCACTCGCCCATCTGGGCGCGATCGACGCCACGCTGTGGAACCTGCGCGCCGCGATCTCTGCAGCTGCGGACGAGATCGACGCGGACCCGGCGGGCGACGCCGGCGACCGCCGACGACGAGCGCTGCGCGTTCGGCACGTCGTCGACATCGGCATCGGCACGATCGTCGAACGCATCGGTCGCGCCCTCGGGCCCGGGCCGCTCGCCCATCGCCCGGACGTGCACCGCCACGTGATGGAGATCGATCTCTATCGGCGGCAGTGCCATGCGGAACGTGATCTCGAACAGCTCGGGCAGCTGACGATGACTGCGTCGACGGAGCTGGATCCATGCAAGCCGGATTCGTCCCAGACGTGTTTACCGAACGCTGGGAGTGGAAAGAAGTCCGATGCCCGGTGTACGCCGGAACACAGCCAAGGAGACGTCACATCATGATCGGTTTCATCATCTTCCTCGTCGTCATCGGCCTGGTGGCCGGCTTCCTCGCACGCCTGCTCGTTCCCGGCCGCGACTCGATGAGCGTCGGACAGACGATCCTGCTCGGCATCGTCGGCTCGTTCCTCGGCGGCTTCATCGGATACGCGCTCTTTCACAAGGACGGCCAGGACGGTGCCTTCCAGGCATCGGGTCTCCTCGGGTCGGTCGTCGGCTCGATCGTCGTCCTGTTGATCTGGCGGATGGCCAACGGTCGTCGCCCGCTGCATCACTGATCCTCGCAAGCACATTCTCCCCCCGGCCGCTGAGGGCGCCTCTCACGAGGCGCCCTCAGTCGCGTCCAGGGATCAGCCGGCGACGAAGTAACCAGTGACGTCGGTCAAGAGGTCGGTGGCGGCGGTGGTGTAGAGGCACACCTTGCCGTCAGCGCTGACCTTGGAGATCACCGCGTTCGGCACGGTCTGCCCGGCGACGTAGTTCACGCTCGATGCGTTCGGACGATCGGTGTCACACGGATAGACCGTGATGAAGCCGGCGTCTTGCGGTCCGGTCACCGTCACGTTCAGCACCACGGCCGTCGCCGAGATCGGTACGTTGCCCCGCCCGGCGACCACCAATTCGGTGGTCGAGCCGATCGGCCGGGTCCCGATCGAGTTCGACGCGCCGTCCACTGTCGACATACCCGAGCGGGACTCGAGCAGACGGGCCGGCACCACCGAAGTGAACGGGGATGTGGCCGGGAAGTACCCCGTCACGTCGGCCAGCAGATCGGTCGCCGCGCTGGTGTAGAGGCACACCTTCCCGCCGGGGCCGACCTTGGAGATCACTGCGTTCGGCACGGTCTGTCCGGCGACGTAGTTCACGCTCGACGCGTTCGGACGATCGCTGCCGCACGGGAAGACCGTGATGAAGCCGGCGTCCTGTGGGCCCGTGACGGTCACGTTGAGCACGACGGAGGCTGCGTCCGGTGCCACGCCACCCCGACCGCCGACGACGAGCTCGGTGGTCGAGCCGGTCGGCCGCGTCCCGATCCCGTTGGACACGCTGTCGACCGTCGCCATGCCCTGGCGAGACTCGAGCAGCCGTGCCGGCACGAGCGGCACGTAGGACGCCGTCGCCGAGAACTCCCCGGTGACATCGACCACGAGCTGCAGCGCAGCGGTGGTGAAGAAGCAGACCTTGCCGCCGTCGCCGACCTTGGTGATCACGGCATTCGCGACGGTCTGCCCGGAGGTGTAGTTGAGGCTGGACGCATTCGGCTGGGTCGAGCCGCACGGGAACACGGTGACGAAGCCCGCATCCGTGGTCTCGGTGACGGTGACGTTCAGCACCACGGCCGACGCATCGGACGCCACGCCGCTGCGGCCACTCACGACCAACGCGGTCACCGACCGTGCGGCGAGTTGGCCGAGGTTGTTGAACTGACCGTCGACGGTCGAGAGGCCGGACCGCGTCTCCATCAGCCGGCCAGGCACCAACGGCACGAACGTCGAGATCACGACCGGCGGGGGGCCGGCGACTGCGACCGCTGCCGTCGCAGCCGAGTCGGGGCCGGATCCGCCGACGTTGGTGGCCTTGACCGTGAACGTGTACGTGCCCGCCGCCAGCCCGGTCACGGTGCACGTCAACGCTGCCGCCGGGGCGCTGCAGGTCTTGCCACCCGGGGACGCCGTCACGATGTAGCCCGTGAGCTCGGCACCGCCGATCGAGGCCGGTGCCGTCCACGTGACGGTTGCCTGCCTCGCCGCCGAAGAGACAGCCGTCGGCTGACCGGGCGCGCTCGGCACCGCGGGTGTCGTGCCGGCGGTGATCGTGAAGTTCGCATCCGACGTGTCGAAGAAGATGCCAGGGTTCGCGCGAACCATGATCCGCGCCTGTGTCGTCGCGATGTTGGCGATCGTCACGCTCTGGCTGCCGTCGTTCGGGGTCCCCGACGACAGCGTGATCGGGAAGGTCGACCCGCCATCGGTGGAGAGCAGGATGTCGACGTTGGTCGCGCTGTAGGGCGCGCCGGTCGTGCCGGCGACGTTCCATGTGACCAGAACTGCCGCGCCACCCACCGAGCTGCCGCCACCGTTCGGCGAGGCCACGGTGAACGGCGTTGCGCCGGCGACGTTCACCGTCACGTCGGTGTTGTTGACGCCGCCTGCGCTGACGCGGTTGTCGCGTACGGTGCCACGGAAGTGCATCGTGCGCGGCGTCGTCGGGAGGTACTCGGACAGACAGGCGAGGCCGCCCGGGAGTGCTGGGCAGTTGCCGGTCGCCGCATTGGTCTTGCCCAGGGCGATGTTGGCAAGGCTGGGGAAGTAGCGGACCGGCGACGTCGTCGGTGTGAAGGACCGGAACAGGGCACCGTCGGGCTTCGGTTGCGCCGACAACGGGCGTGCCGTCGGCGTGCCGTCGTACTGCTCCCACCCGTAGGTCAGCGCATCACCGTCGGCGTCGTCGCCCAATGCCGTGAGCGCGAACGGAGTCTGCGGCGGGATCGCAAAGGTCGCACCACCGACCGAGGACACCGTCGGCACGTTGTTGCCGGTCGCGGAGGCGGTTCCACCCTGGCCGGCCCGAGAGATCACGGCCTCGATCTCGTCGAAGCTCTTCGCGTGGAAGTACGGGTCGGACGAGTTCAACGGGAAGTGGCTCTGCAGATCGTCGGAGCCGCAGATGCCTGCGTAGGCCATGATCGTCGTGCCGCTGCCGGGCTCCATCGACGCGCTCGGCTCGTCGTTGCCACTGCAGGAACCCTGCGAGCCGTTGAACGTGTGGTTGCCGCCGAACTCGTGGCCCATCTCGTGGGCCACGTAGTCGATCCAGTACGCGTCGCCGGTCGGGTTCGGCAGGCCGGTCACGCCCTGGGCCTTCTGCCCGGTCACGCCGACCACGCCGAGGCCGGCGAGTCCGCCCGCCGACGTCGTGAAGATGTGGCCGACGTCGTAGCCGGCGTCGCCGATGATGCTGTCGGTGACGGTCTGGTTCTGGCTGATCGCCACTCCCACGTCGCTGTTGTTGATGCCGTCGTCGGTGGTCGTGAAGATCAGCTTGTTCTCGTCGGCGATCAACTGGAGCCGGACGTCGAGCTCGATCTGGTAGATGCCGGTGACCCGGTTGACGGCGCGGACCACCTCGGCCAGCACGGATGCGGGGGTGTTGCCGAACTGAGCGGAGTACTCGTTGGTCGTGGTCACCGCGAGGCGATAGGTGCGCAGGGTCGCGCCCGCGTTGCGCGGTGCCGCGGCGATCGCCGGTTCGGCGCGCGCGACCTCACCGGGCAGGTCGCCGTCGGTGAAGTCGCCGTGGGTGTTGATCAGGTCGGCGCGGTAGTAGCTGACGTACACGCTGTCATCGAGGTGGTACAGCGGGTCGATGTACCACGTGCCCTTCGGCGTCAGGATCTGGGCGTGAAAGCCGAGAGGGCCCTGATCGAGACGGACGCTGGCGGTCGGGTCGTCGATGCCCTGACCGACGTAGGTGGTGATCTCGGGGAACTTCGCGGCAAGGCCGGGCGCCATGAGGGCCGTCTCCTGGATGGAGAAGTGCTCGAAACCGCCCGACGGTGACGGCAGGGCCACCACGGAGGCCGCCGAGCGAGCCGCAGTGCCGAACTCGGCGGGAGCGGTGGCCAGAAGCCCGGCCATGCCACCGGCGTCGAGCGTCAACGGGCGCGACGCCACCGTGTCGATGTCGACGTCGTGCGTGGCCAACTGCTGATCCGTCGGACGCGGCGCGGCCGACCACAGGCCGACGCCGTCGTCGCCCGAGCCGGCGGCCGACGCCGAGGTCGGTGCGATCGCCAGCGCTCCTGTCACGAGCACCGCCGCTGACGTCAACTTCAAGGCGCGAGCTGCGCGCACGAAAAACGGAAGTGCCATCGTCTCTTCATCCGATCCCGGATCGCCCAGTTGCGGCGGATCCGAACGGCCCGAAACGTAGTCCACTCGGCGCATCGCGCTGAACCCGTGGCGGGTCAGCTCAGCCGCACGGTCCGCCCGGGGCCGGCACGATCTCGCCGGACGAGGTGATGTCGTATCCCGACGACTCGGCGCGGAGGAGGCCGTCGCTGGCGAGCTGCGCCTCGGTCGGCGGTGTCGTCCCGCCGAGCATGGCGAACCACGCCTCGACTGCGGTCTCCATCACCACCCGGTCCGTGGCGCACGGGCTCGTGCTCAAGCCGGCGATGGTCGGGATCGACGCGACGGGTGGTGGCGCAGCGACCGTGGAGCGCGGATCGTTCGTCGATGTCACTGCGCTCGTTCGACTCACGACGACGTACGCCACGCTCGCCGCCGCCGCGACCAGCAGGGCGAGGACGATCCAGCCGGCACGGCTCTTCCGTCGCGGGGTGACGGCCCGAGGTGTGGTCACCGTGAAGGTCGGCCGTTGCACCACAGGCTCCACCGGCTTCGGAACCGCGGTGGGCGCAGCGGGCGGCAACCTCGGCGCGAACGTCGCCGCGCCGGGCGACGGTGCAGACGGCGGCGGGAGCGCCGTACCGATCCGTGCATCGTCGTTGTTCATCCGCCCCACATTCCGTTGGAGGACCCGACAGTGGATCGGCATCGATGTGCCGCACCTTGAGTCCCGCACATCGGGCGATCGGTCGTTCTCGACGACCATCCCCTCAGAGGCCTGGTCGGTTCCGACGCCGGCCGAGCGACGGCCGCGCACGCTTCTCGTCGGGGGCCAGCTGCCAGCTGCGCGCGAGTCGGTTCTGGATGTCCGTCCAGGCCTTGTTCGTCTTCGGCTCGATGCCCATGCTCTCCAACACGCCGAGACCCAGTTCCGCCGCCCAGATGTACAGGAGGGCAGCCTCGACGTCGACCGACGAGTCGATGCCGAGCCGATCCCGGTCGCGCTCGAACGCAGCCACCCACACGTCGACGTGAGCGCGCTGCTCCTCACGGAGCCGGGAGCGGGTTTCCTCGTCGGTCTGTGCCGCGGCGGCCCCCTGCACGATCAGCGCGCGCAATCGGCGACGCTTCGGCGCGCGAGCTGCCTGTCGGGTCAACGTCTCGATGTGGTCGCTCTCGCCCTCCAGGCCGATCGTGTCCGCCTCCAGGAGTGCGGCCGTTCCGGCGTTGATCGTCTCGGCCAACAGATCCGCCTTGTTCCGGAAGTGGCCGTAGATGGCCCCGCTCGTCACGCCTGCGTGACGAGCGAGATCGCGGATCGACGTCTGCAGATATCCCCGCTGGGCGAACAGGTCACCGGCCAACACCAACAGGCGTGCTCGAGTCTCCCGTGCCTCCTCGTCGCTCCGACGTCCCTGTGAGCTCGAAGCCCGTTCGGTCACCACGCACTCCCTCGTCGACAGTCGTCATCAAGGGTACGGACGAAGCAGCCGCTTCACCGCGACACGACCGCCCGTCCGAGACCTCGCACATTCACGTCTGACACACGCGATGCTGGTGTCATGGCGAAGTACGACAACCTGTTCGAACATCTTTGTCAACGAACCAACGACGCGATCTCGATGTCGTTCGACGAGATCGAGCAGCTGGTGGGCCCGCTCCCCATCTCGGCAACGAAACATCGAGCGTGGTGGGCCAACGAGGTCGGCGGCACCCGTCACGTCCAGGCGAACGCGTGGTTGAATGCCGGCCGCGAGGTCGAGGCCGTCGACCCGGATCGACGTACCGTGCGCTTCAGCGCGCCGAGGTGGCGACGCGGCGCGTAAGTCGACGTCGTCAGGGAGGTCTGCGTCGACAGCGATCCGTGCAACAAGCACGACGGGGGCGTCAACGTGACCACTCCGCCCCGCGTACACAGGTCGCAAACTCGTCGGGCAGAGCGAAAACGCCCGAGGACCCAACCTCATCGGCTGGGTCCTCTTGCATTCACTCAGCGCGCTCGAAGGGACTCGAACCCCTAACCGCTTGATCCGTAGTCTGGAAAAGACCAGGTCAGGCTGTGTTTCTTGGTATTGAATTGTGTTCCTGAGCAGGGCTTTCACCGGTCCCGACGGACGTGCCAACACGATCCAAAACATGCCAATTGCCAATGGACTGATACATCTCTGATACATCGCGACGAACTGACGCCGTCGATCAGTCTGCGTTGGGGGACGTCGTTCTGCGGCGCGCTATGGGTGAATCGCGTATTTCATTGGGGGCGCGGATCGGCAGCTATGCGCTACTGCTGCAGCGCGATGAGGCCCGCGTTGGTCGGTGTGAAGCCACACGCGTCGAAGTAGAAGCTCCGAAGGTCATCATCGAAGTCGACGTGCAACCACTCGCATCCGGCCGCACGTGAGGCTGCGACCGCGTCAGCGACGAGTTGTCTGCCGACTCCGCGGTGATGGTCCCGAGGATCGACCATCGTGTCCTGGATCCATGCATGGACCAGCCCATCCCAAACGACATTCACGAAGCCGACGAGCCGATGCTCGTCGCGAGCGACAACCCAGCCCAGGCTGTGCTTCGCGGTGAGATCGACCCAGTCCCATTCCTCGTCCGTGAAGACCCGTGTGCCGAAAGCTGCTGCGTGCAACGCATTCAACTCGTCGCTCGAAAACGCTCCCCGCCACTTGTACCGAACGGTCATCGCGGCACCGTATCCCGACGTGGCCTCAACGCGCCGGATGCCCGCCGCGGCGCACCTTGCCAACTGCATCACTGGCAGATCTGGCGCGCGGGCCGCGTCGCCACTTCCGTCGGGCCGTGGGTCTAGGAAGCGGCTTTCCGGTACGGCTCAACGCACGCTACGTTCGAAGGTGATGGGACGAAATGCGTTCGCGTTGTTGATCGCCATCGGAGCGATCGGGATGGCGGGCTGTTCGGGGAACAACTCCTTCAGCGATCCAACGGGAACATGCGACCTGCTCACTCGTTCCGAGGTAGGGACGCAAGTGCGGCTGGCGAGCGGCTTTCAAACCGCTATTCCGACGATAAGGAGCTGCACGTACTGGGACCACAAAGGGGCTGCGAAACGACTCTCGTTGGTCGTCCGGACCTACGCCACGAATGCTGAAGCTCTGCAATGGCTGACGCACGACGCTGAGAAGTTCGGGGTGCCAACCGAGCAGGATGCAACGCACTACCGATACGAACGTAACGGGGTCTCGACCGCCACAGCTGTCCACGGACGGTTCGCCATCAGCCTCGACGATGTCGGCCCGTTCACCAACCGCGACAACGGTGCGCTGGAAATACTTGCCGAGACCGCGGCAAGACGCGCCACAGCGCCGACGACAACGACATCCACCGAGGGGAAATAGCGCCGATTGCCCGGTATGTGCGCTCTTCGCAAGGCCTGATCGTGCCCTCACGCCTTCGCCAGGGATCTACAGACATCTTCGACTGGCGTGCCCTGGCGTTCCGCCGCGGCGCGCACGAACACAACCACTGCGTCGAGTGCATGTCGCCAAACGTCATCAACGGACCACCAGCCCGTGTCCTCAGGCTCAGCGCCGGCGGAGATCATGATCGCGCCTTGCACGCAGTGGCGGCGCTTCGAATGGCCGACATTGCCGCGGGCGGGGTCTTCGGGCAGCATCCTCTCGGCGAGACCGTCGACCTCGATCCGGTCGCCCCGACTCGAGCCGCACGCAAGGTACGCGTCGGCAGCGAGCTCCATGAGCGCCGAAGCTGGATAGGTAGAACCCTCGGCATGATGCGGGCGAAGCACATCGGCGATCTCGTCGACGGGTCGGCCTGCGATCAGTTCATTGAGCACCGTCGACCTGATCTCGTCGTCGCGCACTTCATCAGCTGCGGGCATGGGGCAAAGGCTAGGCACGTCGTGCGATAGCAGCGAGGTGGTTTGCGAAGAGCGCACATACCGGGCATTCGGTGCGGGTCCGTAGGGAGCGAGTGCGCGACACTCTTTCGGTGTCCACAGGCTCGAATCGCAAGCAGTGGTCTGACGATGAAGCTGTCATCGCGATGATCGGCAAGGCCTTCTCGTCGCAAGTCACGAAGGTCGAACTACGCATCCCGAGTGACCTTGCTCGGATCGCCGCCCAAGCGTGGGAGCGGGATGACCTCGGCGAACAGTCAGACGTGGAGTCCGCCGCTGAGGGCACGACGAGACGACGGGCGGCAAGCCTTGCCCTCATCGGTCTGGCGATCACGGAGCATGGCCGTCACGAGGACGACGGCGTCGTAGTCGAACTGGATCCGTGGCTCGTCGGCGATGCGGTTCTCGCGGCGATCGATTCCGGCCAGGCTGACTAGCGCCAGGTCTGCCGATCGGTACGTCGTCTGCTCGGTCGATCAGCCTTGCGCCTGGAGCGTCGAGAGGGCATCCTGCTCGAGTGTCCGAGGTGCCTCCTGCGTTCAAGTACCACCCCGATCCGTTGGCAACCGGGTCGATGAAGGAATCGGACGGCACGTGTATCGCGTGCGGTCGCGTCCGCGGCTACATCTACGCCGGTCCGATCTACGCAGTTGAGGAACTGGTCGA
>JAOBWQ010000370.1 GCA_025463425.1 Ilumatobacteraceae bacterium
GATCCGCTGCACGCCCGGAAGATGGCCGCGGCGTTGCAGGATGCCGGCGGCAAGCACGGTGACCGGCCGACGCTGCTCTTCCAAGCCGGCCGGGCCGGGCACGGGGTCGGCAAGCCGGCCAGCAAGCGCGCTGCCGAAGCTGCCGACGTGCTGACCTTCTTCGCGTGGCAGCTGGAGATCGGCGAGGCATGACCGCAACCGCGACCGGGGCCACCGTCGTCGAGATCGAGCTCGCCGTCGATCCCGACGCGTGGCGCGCCGTCGGCTTCACGGTCGATGACGAGGGTGTGTTGATGCTTGGCGGCATCCGGCTCCGCCTCAGTGGCCCCACGCACGAGGGTGCACCGAGCGCGCGGTGGACGATCGCTGGTCTCACCGACCCGGCGATCACCGACATCGACGGGCTCGCGACGCTGAGCGGCGGAGCGAGCGACGTCAGCGACGTCAGAGAGAGCACGGCCATCCTGCACCCGAACGGCGTGACCAGCTTCGACCACCTGGTGGTCTCGACGTCCGACCTCGACCGGACGTGTGACGCGATCGGTGCCGCCACCGGCGCGGCGAGACGTCGGGTGCGCGACACCGGCACGTTGCGCCAGGGCTTCCACCGGATCGGCGAGCTGATCGTCGAGGTCGTCACGTTCCCCGGCGTCACCGGCCCGCACGCCACGTTCTGGGGCATCGCCCTCAACGTCGTCGACATCGACGCGCTGCACGCGCAGTACGGCGACGCGGTGGTCTCCGCGCCGAAGGATGCCGTGCAGACCGGCCGGCGGATCTCGTCGTTCCGTGAGTCGGCAGGGCTCGGCGTGCCCGTGGCCGTGATGACGCCGCACCAACGTCGGCGCGACGCGCTCTGACGGGCCGCTGAAACGTGACACGGTAGGGCCATGAGCATGCATGAGGTCGATGTCGTCGTCATCGGTTTGGGACCCGGAGGCGAGGATGTCGCCGGTCAGCTCGCCGAGGCGGGGCTGAGAGTTGTCGGGATCGAGCACCACCTCGTCGGCGGCGAGTGCCCGTACTACGGGTGCATCCCGTCGAAGATGATCATCCGCGCCGCCGACCTGCTCGAGGAGACGCGGCGGGCGAACACGATGGCGGGCCGAACCACCGTCGAGCCGGACTTCTCGATCGTCGCGAAGCGGATCCGTGCGGAGGCCACCGACGACTGGGACGACACGGTTGCCGTCGACCGGCTCGTCGGCAAGGGCGGCATCTTCGTGCGCGGCAAGGGCGTGCTCGACGGCACGGGTCGCGTCGAGGTCGGCGACGACGTCTATGTCGCCAGCCGCGGTGTCGTGATCGCCACCGGTACCTCGCCTGCGCTGCCGCCGATCCCCGGGTTGGCCGACGCCGCGCCATGGACCAACCGCGAGGTCGTCAAGGTGCTCGAAGCGCCGGCGTCGCTGATCGTGCTCGGCGGCGGGGCGATCGGGCTGGAGCTGGCGCAGGCGTTCTCCCGGTTCGGCGCCAAGGTCACGGTCGTCGAGGCACTCGACCGGATCCTCGCACCGGAGGAGCCGGAGACGAGCGAGCTGCTGACCAAGGTGCTGCGCGAGGAGGGCCTCGACATCCGTGTCGGTGTTGCTGCATCCAACGTCAGCCGTGCCGCCGACGGAACCGTGACCGTGGCGCTCGCCGACGGCGCCACGATCACCGCCGACGAGATCCTCGTCGCCGCCGGCCGCTCCCCGAACGTGCGCGGCATCGGCCTCGACACGGTCGGTCTGGACGAGACGGCGAGACCGACGTTCACGGTCGACGAGCGCATGCGCGTCGTCGGGTCGGAGCGGTTGTGGGCCGTCGGCGACATCGCCGGTCGTGGAGCCTTCACGCACATGGCCGTCTACGAGGCGGGCGTGGCCGTCGACGACATCCTCGGCGTGGATCATCCGCGCGTCGCCGAGTCGCACGCCGTCTCACGGGTCACGTTCACCGATCCCGAGGTCGGTTCTGTGGGGATGACCGAGGAGCAGGCTCGCAAGGCCGGACTGAACGTGCACGTCGGCGTCGCCGACTCGTCGACATCGTCACGTGGCTGGATCCACAAGGAGGGCAACGCCGGCTTGATCAAGCTGGTCGCCGATGCCGACAAGGGCATCCTCGTCGGCGCGTCCTCGGTCGGTCCGCGTGGCGGGGAGGTGCTGAGCATGTTCAACCTCGCCGTCCACGCCCGGGTGCCGATCGCCGAGCTGCGCACGATGATCTACGCCTACCCGACCTTCTACCGCGGCGCACTCGACGCACTGGCCAAGCTGCACGACTGAGCCGACACGATGTCCCGAAATGTCAGCCGTGCGCTGACATTTCCTGACATCGTCACGGCGTCGAGGGCTTCGGCGTGTATGCGGCGAGCAGGTCGAGGACGTGCTGCTCCGAGGCGGCCTTGGTGAGGCCGAGCGCGGTGAGCGGACCGTCGGCGTCTTCGAGCTCCAGCAGCGCGAGGAGGATGTGCTCGGTGCCGACGTAGTTGTGGCCGAGGCGGAGCGCCTCGCGGACGGTCAGCTCGAGCGCCTTCTTCGCACCGGCGTCGTAGGGCACGAGTGCGGGGATGTGCGTCGATGCCGGCGGCAGCAACGCCACCATCGCAGCGTGCAAGGCCTCCGGTGAGACGCCCTGCGCCGTCATCGCGTGGAGAGCGAGTCCCTGCGGCTCGTGCAGCAGGCCGAGCACGAGGTGCGTGGTCGAGATCTCGGCGTTACCGGCGTTTCGTGCCTCCTCCTGCGAGGCGATCACGACGTTGCGGGCGCGGATGGTGAACCGGCTGAACGGTTGGGCCGTGTCGATCGTGATCTCCCCGGGGTCCTTGGCAACGAAGCGCTTCTGCACGGCCTGCTTGGTGACGCCCATGCTGGCGCCGATGTCGCGCCACGACGCGCCAGAGCGCCGGGCCTGGTCGACGAAGTGGCCGACGAGATGATCCGCGACATCGCCGAGGTGGTCGGCTGCCATCGCCGCATCGGTGAGCTGTTCGAGCGGATCGCTGTGCACGCTCTTGATCGCGTTGATCAGGTCGTCGAGGCGGACAGTCGGCGAGATCGGTGAGGTCATGCGTCAACCGTACATTGACGATTCCAGTTCGTCAACCAGAAGTTGACGCAGTGCTCAGAGCATGATCTCCCCGCCGTTGACGTTCAGCTCGGCGCCGGTGATCACCTTGGCCAGGTCGGAGGCGAGGAACGCAACGGCGTTGGCGCAGTCGGCATCGTCGGGGATGATCCCGAGCGGGATGTCCTTGGTGATCTCGGCGATCACGTCTTCCTTCGACCGGCCGGTGGACACCTGCCAGCCGACGTACATCTCGACGGGCGGGCCCCACATCCAGCCCATGAACGTCGAGTTGACGCGGATCCCGTAGGCGCCGAGCTCCTTGGCCAGCATGCGCGCGGCGATCGTCAGCGCACCCTTCGATGTCGCGTAGCCGGACTGGGTGGGGATCGGCTTCTTCTGGATCATCGAGTTGACGAACACGATCGATC
>JAOBWQ010000372.1 GCA_025463425.1 Ilumatobacteraceae bacterium
GTTGCGCGTCATGCAGGCGGCGCACGACACGCGCGACGAGGCGCTGCGCTCGCTCGATCCGCGCGAATGGCCGACGACGCAGCCGCAGGCTGGCGAGACGACCGAGCCGAGCTTCGACGCGGTCGTCGTCTGCGCCGCCGTCGACTCGCGGCCACTTTTGAAGCGGCTCGGCATCCGCCTGCCGCTCCTTGCCGTGCACGGCTATTCGGTGACGGCGCCGCTGCGCCACGACGACGCCCACCTCCACCTCGAGCCGCGCGCCGCGCTGATGGACGAGCGCTACAAGGTCGCGATCAGCCGCCTCGGCCAGCGCGTCCGCGTCGCCGGCAGCGCCGAGATCGGCGGCGACAGCGAGCGCCAGAGCGAGCGCGCGCAGGCGACGCTCGACAAGGTCCTCGACGACTGGTTCCCCGGCGTGACGCGGCGCAACGCCGCGCAGCGCTGGAAAGGCGCGCGGCCGATGCTGCCCGACGGGCCGCCGGTGCTTGGGCCGAGCGGCGCTGCCGGCGTCTGGCTCAACGTCGGCCACGGCGGCAGCGGCTGGGCGCTCTCGGCGGGCTCGGCGCGCCTGCTCGCCGACGCGATCGGGCTGCGGGCCGTGGTCGTCGACGACGACGACCGCGCCGCCTACCACGCCGCCGCGTCGGTCGCCTCGAACTTCCTGGTCACCCTCGAAGACGCCGCCGAGGCACTCCTTGCGACGACGGGCATCGAACGAGCGCTGCTCGTCCCCCTCGTGCGCGCTGCGGTGGAGACCTGGGCCGACCTCGGCGGGCCGGCAGCGCTGACCGGGCCGGTGGCGCGCGGCGACGAGGCCACGATCGCCCGCCAACGCGCCGCCATCGCCGAACGCGCGCCGGACATGCTCGAGCTGTTCGACACGATGACGTCCGCCACCCGCGCGCTCGCTGCGCGTTCGGGCGGCGCTACTTCGTCGCGATCGGGTTCACCGGTGAGCCGACGGCAGCCGTGAACGGCTGCGGCGAGGCGGAGAGCAGGAACTCGTAGATGCCGTCGGCCGCACAATCCGCCGACAACGCCTCGAGGTTCCAGTTCTGGCCCTGCATCATCCCCATGTAGGTGAGGTGGAGGATGTGCACGGGCAGCAGTGCACCGTCGGGCAGGCACGGCCAGACCTCGAACGTGAGGTTGTCGGTGGCGACTGCGGCGACATCGTGATCGCGGAACCAACGGACGCTGTGGATCGAGGGACCCGGCGACGGCACGCCGTAGGCGAACTTGTCGGGGAGGAGCCGGATGTGGCCGGTGCGCAGGAGCACGACGTCGCCGGGCTGCACCGAGACCTTGCCCAGCTCGGCGGCCGCGTCGAGGTCCTCGCCCGTGATCGCATAGCCGCCGTCGAGCCGGTCGACGCCTTTGGCCGCTGCCACATCGAGCAGCACGCCGCGGGTCACGATCGAGCCCACCTGCTGGATGCCGCACTGCGAGGCCCCGAAGCACGTGATCCCGGCGGCGGGGTAGCCGTTGTAGAGCACGCCCTGGTAGCTGACGTGGCCGAGGCCGTCCCAGTGGGTCGCGCACTGCAGACCCATCGTGACGACGTCGTCGTTGACGCAGGGACCCGTGGGGTCGCCCGTCATCGGCACGTTCAGCTGGGTCATTGCGCGAAGCGGGTTGACCCGGCCGGGGATGAACCCCGCCTGGATGCCCTCGGCCTCCGACAGCGGCAGCGCCAGCGAGAAGTTGCGCCCGGTGCGCACCGCGGCGACACCGCGACGCACCGCTTCGGAGGTGATCAGGTTGATCGTGCCGATCTCGTCGTCGGCTCCCCACCGGCCCCAGTTGGTGACCTGCGCGGCGAGCTCCTCGAACTCCGGACCGAACGAGAAGCTCATCGGGAAGCCCGCGCGATCGCGGCCTGGCGCATCGTCGTGGTGCGGTGGACCGGCTCGGTGTCGACCTTGGGGATGACGTGCTCGCCGAGCAGGCGGATCGTCTCGAGCGTCTGCTCGCGGGTCGCCGGACCGATGCCGAACGTCAGCTGATCGACGCCGGTCGAAGCCCAACGCTGGCATTGCGCGAGCGCGTCGTCGGGGTCGCCGATGATCAGCTGGCCGGAATCTGCCATGTACTTGACGTCGTCGATGGTCGCGTCGGGGATGAGGTCCGGCCACGTCGGAACGCCCTCCGGATGAGCGAACGTGTCGTGGTACCGGAACACGTTGCTGACGAGGTAGTTCGGCCGTGCGTCGACAGCCTGTTGATACAGCACGTCACGGTCCTCACCGACGTAGGCGGCGACGACGCACATCAGGTTGTCGTTGACGAACGCACCGATCGGTTCGGCCTCGGCGATGGCAGCCTTGTACTCCTTGGCCGCTGCCTCCGCGGCACCGAGGTCGCCGATCGAGAACCCGAGCACGCCCAGGCCTTTCCGCGCCGCCATCGTGTAGCTCGACGCGTTGCCGGCCGCGTACCACATCGCCGGATGCGCACCCCCGTACGGCTTCGGCAGGATCTTGCGCGGCGGCAGCGACCAGAACTTGCCCTGGTAGCCCTCGTACGTGTCCTGGAGCCACATCTTCGGGAATTCGCCGATGACGTCCTCCCAGATCTCGCGGGTGCCGGTCAGGTCCTCCATGCCCGGCAGGAACCCGAGGATCTCGTGGCTGCCCGCGCCACGGCCCGTCCCGAACTCGAACCGACCGTTCGAGAGGTGATCGAGCATCGCCACCCGCTCGGCGACCTTGGCCGGATGGTTGACCGCGGGAAGCGGGTTGAAGATCCCCGATCCGATGTGGATCCGCTCGGTCGCGTGAGCGAGGTAGCCGAGCACGACGTCGTTCGCCGAGAGGTGCGAGTACTCGTCGAGGAAGTGGTGCTCGGTGACCCACACGTACTTGAACCCGGCTCGATCAGCCGCCTCGACGGCAGCGAGCTCGTCCTCGAACGCGTGGTGCTCCGCGTCGGGGTCCCGCGCTTGGCGAAACCCCGGCGTGTAGCCCTGGATGAAGATTCCGAACTCCATGAGTGCCCCCCGGTCCTCATTGCGAGCAGCGTCGCCCTCGGGGCGTGCTCGCTTCGGACGCCCACTGTACGGTCCGTCCGCGCACGGGACAAGAACTATCTGACGACCCGTCAGATTCTGCTATGGTGCCGACGTCATTCGATCCGGGGGGATTTTTTCATGAACAGGACAAGACCACTGCGTCTTTCTGCTGCACTCATCGCGGTGGCGCTCGTCGCCGCTTCGTGTGGCAGCGACCGCAAGGCCGACAGCACGACCACCGTTGCGTCGACCACCGCCACCACCGTGGCCACGACCGAGGCACCGGCGGGCAGCACCGCCGACACGACCGCGGCGACCACTGCGGAGACGACGGCCGAATCGACAGCGGGATCGACAGCGGACACCACCGCTGCGACGACCGCCGCGACGGAGGCTGCACCGACGACGGAGGCTGCGCCCGACGTGCCGATGTTCGGCGACGCGCCGTGGCCCTGCGGCCCGGCCGTCGGGACGAACACCGACACCGGCAACGAAGTCGGTGTCACGGCGGACTCGGTCACCATCGCCGGCGGCGATGATGCCGGCTACTCCGGCGCACCTGGCCTCAACCACGAGATGACCGATGCGATGAAGGCACTGGTCGCCAAGTGCAACGATCTCGGCGGCATCAACGGTCGCCAGATCAAGTTCAACTACTACGACGCCCAGCTGCTCAACGTCGGCCCGGCGATCCAGGGTGCGTGCGACGACAAGAACTTCTTCCTCGTCGGCGAAGGTTGGGCGTTCGACTCCAACCAGGAGGAGATCCGCCTCGGTTGCGGCCTCCCGGCGGTGCCGACCTACACCGTGAGCGCGGCGTTCGCGATGGGCAAGGACGTCTTCAACTCGGTGCCGAACCCGGCCGACGAGACACCTGCCGGAGCGTTCGCGCAGACCACCAAGCTGCTCGGCGACGCCGTGAAGCACGTCGGCGCTCTCGTCGCCAACTACTCGGCCACCCAGGAGACCCGGGACAAGGCAGTGGCAGTGGCCACGAACTTCGGCTGGACGTGGGCTGAGACCAACCTCGAGTACAACGTGACCGGCGAAGCCGACTGGACCCCGTTCGTCAAGCAGCTCCAGGACGCCGGCGCGACTGCTGTGTTCTGGTCCGGCTCGTGCCTGCCCAACCTGCAGCTGTACGCACAGGCTGCGAAGGCCAACGGGTTCGACGTGCCGATCATCACCGACACCAACCACTACGAGGCCAAGTGCGCAGCGGCGAACACCGACGGTGCGCTCGACAACCTCTACATCCGGATGTCGTACATCCCCTTCGAGGAGGCCGACGTCAACCCAGCGACGAAGGACTACCTCGACCTGTTGGCGGCATCCGGCGGCGACACGTCGCAGCTCGGCATGCAGGCCACCTCGTCGTTCCTCCTCTGGGCGACGGCAGCGTCGGCGTGCGGCAACGAACTGACGCGGGCGTGCACGCTGACCAACCTGGCCAACACGCACTCCTGGACCGGACACGGCCTCCACGCCGAGACCGATCCCGGTGGCAACCACCCGCCGTCCTGCACTGTGCTGATCCGCCTCCAGGGCACCAGCTACAAGCGGGTCGCGCCGGACAAGCCGGGCACCTACGACTGTGATCCGTCGTGGATCGCACCCGTCACGGGCGTGCCGGCACTCGAGGCAGCCAAGCTCGACGCCAACCGCATCTCGCAGCAGTTCGCTGCCGGAGGCTGACCTTCGAGTTGTTGTTGTTGTTCGCTGGAACCGGACTCGCCGGTTCCAGCGTCCAACGCGTGTGAAGCGATTCGGGATCCTGCTGTTGGCACTCGGTTGCGTCGGCTGTAGATCAGCCGCCCCGGCTGCCCGCTCGATCGCCACGACGGCGAGCACATCGGTACCGCTGAGTGCACCGACGGTGACGGACCCGCCGCCGACAGCCGGCGTGCCGGCTGCGTCTGTCATCGTGCGGCCGATCACCTCGCGGCAGAACGCCGGGTACGGCGTCCCGTTCGACATCGGCCCACTTCCGGCCGGCCTGGTTCCGAGCGTGAGCGTCACCGATGTGCTCGCTCTGATCGGCCCGTCGCCACAGAGCCGGTTCTTCACGACCCAGGCCGACGTCGACGCGGCGGAGGTGAGCGTCGGTCTGGTCGTCGACCTCAACGAACCGACCGGCTCGGATGGGTCGACGTTTCCCGGGTACGTGATCGAGGGCGGCCACGCGACGTGCACGGGCGACGGACCGTCCAATCCGGATGGCTCGTACCCGCCCCCGTTCCCGTGTCACGCGCTCTACGTCGTCAACGGCTACACCGGGCAGTTCCTCACGAATGCGGAAGTCGGCGAGCCCGCTGATCCCACGTCCACGACGGTCATGCCCGTCGGTCAGGCACGTCGGGCGAGGTAGGCGCGGGCGAGCTCACGGAGGCGGTCACGGCCGAAGCTGGGGTCATGACCGCCGTGAACCACCGTGACCGGCAGCGTGAGCAACCGCTCCATGGTGCGGCAGTAGTCGGCGATGTCGGATTCGGGCAGTTCGTCGAGAAGCGGGCCGTCGTAGATCGCGTCGCCGGAGAACAGCGTGCCGGTTGCCGTCTCCCAGAGGCCGATTGAGCCTGGTGAGTGGCCGGGCAGGTGGAGCACCTCGAAGTGACGATCACCGATGTCGACCACGTCGCCCTCGTCGATGTGCCGGGTCACGCGCGCGGCTCGCTGACGGTAGGTCTCGGCGACGAAGCCGGCGGGCAGCGCTGTGACGAGGTACGGCTCGACCATCGGATAGCCCATCCGGCGGAGGTCGTCGACGCCATCGCCGCCCCAGGCCTCGTCGGGATCGAGCGTGTGCAACGGCGGGTCCTCCAGGAGCGCCGCTTCGAGCGGATGAGCGATGCAATCCGCGAACTCGTGGTGGTTGCCGATGTGGTCGTCGTGGCCGTGGGTGGCGACAGCAGTGACCGGA
>JAOBWQ010000375.1 GCA_025463425.1 Ilumatobacteraceae bacterium
CGAAGATCCTCGGCAAGCTCGGCCGGCCCAAGCCACCGACCGCGCACGGACCAGCCGGCACGGCGCCACCCCGCTCGACGCACGGCGCCCCGTCGACCGACACCACGCTGTCCGGCGTCACGGTCGAATACAACCCCGACCTCGACGGCAACGCCGATCCCGGCGAAGTGGTCTGGACGTGGGTGCCGTGGGAGGAGGATCCGAACCAGGGCAAGGATCGCCCGGTCGTCATCGTCGGCCGCAAGGGCTCGATGCTCGTCGGCGTGCCGCTGACCTCCAAGCACCACGACAACGAGCGCCAGGTCGCCGTCGGCACCGGGCCGTGGGACCGTGAGGGCAGGCCCAGCTACGCCAAGCTCGACCGGATCCTCGACGTCGATCCGAGCCAGGTGCGGCGCGAGGGATCGATCCTCGATCGCAAGCACTTCGACCAGATCATCGCAGCGCTGCGCGCAGGCTGATCTCACACCAGGGCGAGCACGTCGTCCTCGGTCATCGTGCCTGGCGGTGTGCGCTCGGCGGCGAGGCGGTTGGCCGTGCGCTGCAAGATCTCGTTGACCGGCGTCGGCACGCCGTGGACGCGACCGAGCAGCACGATCTCGCCGTTCAGGTAGTCGGATTCGATCGAGCCGACCCCGCGAGCCAGGCTCTGCCACGAGGAGCCGCCGCCGCGTCGCTGGCCCTCGACCGGTCGGATGCTGAGCAGATCGCCACGGCGCTCGCGGTCTTCGTCGGCCGAAGCGAAGTCGATGCCGGCGGCGCGCAGGGCGGCCTCGCCCTCGGCGCGCACCATCGGCACGAGGCGGCTCTCGGCCCCGATCGGCCCGCAGATCGCTTCGATCGAGTTGGCAAGGTTGGCCAGCAGCTTGGCCCACTTCCACCGCATCACGTCCGGCCGTGCCACCGACGAGAACGTCGCCCCAGCGAGATCGGCGGAGATGGCTGAGGCGCGGTCGTCGATGCCCGATGGGTAGCGGCCGATGTCGAAGATGCCGGTGATCGGCGAGGAGTACGCCACGACGGTTCCCGGCTCCATGTGTCCGGTCGGGCACAGCACGGGGACCGCATAGACGTTGCGGAAGTGGCGGAGCGCGACCTCCTCGTTCGCCACGCCGTTCTGCAGGCACACGACCGGCAGGTCCACCGGTGCCGCGAGGGCGAGCGCAGCGAGCGCTCCCGCCGAATCCTGTCCCTTGACGGCGATCAGAACGACGTCGCCGGCCTCGAACGTCAACTCACGCGGGTGCTCGACGATCGGCAGGTCCAAGACGTCGGATGCGTCGGGTGACTCGACTCGCAGGCCCGCGTCGCGGATCGCTGCAGCGTGCGCGCCCCGAGCGATGAGGACGACATCGCGGCCCGCCTGGGAGAGCCGTCCGCCGACCACGCCGCCGATGCCGCCTGGTCCGTAGATGATGTAGCGCATCTCGACAGCGTGCCACGCCGTCGTGCCACGTGTTCGTGCCAGGGCAGCCAATTGGTTTCGGTGCGGGACCCCCTCCGCATAGCCTGCCCGGGTGGCACTTCTCGGCAATCACGTTCGGATCGGTGTACTCGGCTGCGGCAACGTCGGCGCGGCGCTCGTGCAGCTCATCGCCCAGCAGGCCGACGCGATCGAGGCGCGAACCGGGCTGCGTCTCCAGGTCACCAGGGTCGCCGTGCGCAACATGTCTCGCGAGCGCGAAGTCACACTGCCTGATGGTGTGCTGGTCCGCGATGCCCATGCCGTCGTCGACGATCCCGACGTGGATCTCGTCGTCGAGGTCATCGGTGGCATCGAGCCGGCGCGTGAGCTGATCGTCACGGCGCTCGGCAAGGGCAAGCCGGTCGTCACCGCGAACAAGGAGCTGCTGGCCAACATCGGCACCGAGCTCTACGCCGCGGCCGACTCTGCCGGCGTCGATCTGTTGTTCGAAGCGGCCGTTGCGGGTGGCATCCCCTTGATCCGCGCCCTGCGCGAGAGCCTGCGTGGCGAACCGATCGTGCGCGTCCTGGGCATCGTCAACGGCACCACCAACTTCATCCTCACCAAGATGACCGAGGAAGCTGCCGACTACGGCGCGGCGCTGTCCGAGGCCCAGCGGCTCGGGTTCGCCGAGCGCGATCCCACGGCCGATGTCGAAGGCTTCGACGCCGGCGCGAAGGCAGCGATCATGGCGACGATCTCGTTCGGCACGAAGGTCGTGGCCGGCGACGTCTACCACGAGGGCATCAGTGGGGTCACCGCCGGCGACATCGCGATGGCGACGCGGCTCGGCTACGTCGTCAAGCTGCTGGCGATCTGCGAGCAGGACCAGATCACGGGCGAGGTCGCAGTGCGGGTCCACCCGGCGATGGTGCCCAAGCACCACCCGCTGGCCAGCGTGCGCGAGAGCTACAACGCCGTCTTCGTCGAAGGCGCCGCGGTCGGCTCGCTGATGTTCTACGGGCGAGGCGCGGGTGGCATGCCGACGGCCAGCGCCGTGCTCGGCGACGTGATCGACGCCGCCGTCAACCTGCGTCAAGGCACTCACGGCTCGCTCGGTTCGTTCGGCCGGGCCAAGATCCGCCCGATCGACGAGACCAGCTCCGAGTACCTGATCAGCCTCGACGTCGCCGATCGTCCCGGTGTGCTCCACGCCGTGGCCGGTGTGCTGGCCCGCAACGACGTCAGCGTCCGCGCGATGGAGCAGGAGGGTCTGCGCGACGACGCCCGACTGGTGTTCATCACCCACAGCGCGAAGGAGTCCGCGATCCAGTCGTGCCTGCGAGAACTGCGTGACCTCGACGTCGTCACGCGCATCGGCAGCCTGCTGCGCGTGATCGGCAGCTGAGCGGCGTGCGCTACGTCTCGACCCGCGGGTCGGCCCCCGAGCTCGGCTTCTGTGATGTGCTGCTGGCGGGCCTGGCCACCGACGGTGGGCTCTACCTGCCGGAGAAGTGGCCGGCCCTGCCCGATCTCGCTGCGACCCGTTCGTACGCCGACGTCGCAACGGCGGTGATGAGCCCGTTCATCGGTGACGAGATCGCGCCGGACACGTTCGCCGCGATCTGCCACGAGGCGTACGCGACGTTCCGTCACGACGCCGTCGTTCCGCTGGTCCAGATCGGCAGCAACGAGTGGCTGCTCGAACAGTTCCACGGTCCGACACTGGCGTTCAAGGACGTCGCCCTGCAGCTCGTCGGGCGCCTCTTCGACCACGTGCTCAGCGAGCGCGGGCAGCGGGTCACCATCGTCGGTGCGACCAGCGGCGACACCGGCAGCGCAGCGATCGACGCGGTCAAGGACTGCCGCAACGTCGACATCGTCATCCTCTACCCGTTCGGTCGCACCAGCGACGTGCAGCGCAGGCAGATGACGACGGTCGATTCCCCGAACGTGCACACGGTCGCCGTCGACGGCACGTTCGACGACTGCCAGGACCTCGTCAAGGCGATGTTCAACGACGTCGCGTTCCGCGAGGACATGAGCCTGTCGGCGGTCAACAGCATCAACTGGGCGCGCGTGATGGCCCAGATCGTCTACTACGTCACGGCCTGCCGCTCGCTGGGTGGCGTGTCGGGTGGCGTCGGCGCGGACGCCGGTGTCACGTTCAGCGTGCCGACGGGCAACTTCGGCAACGTGCTCAGTGGATGGATTGCCCGTGAGATGGGGGCGCCGATCCGCGACTTC
>JAOBWQ010000377.1 GCA_025463425.1 Ilumatobacteraceae bacterium
TGGTGCGATTGGTGATCCGCAGCTCGACCCGGCCGACCTCGCCGACCTGCAGCGTGCTCGGAACGACGTGCCGGCGGACGTCGAGATCGACCCGGCGGGCGTGGGCCCAGAGGAACGCCGCGACGACGAGGGTGAAGATGCCCGCCCCGAGCACGAACAGCTCGAGGACCCCGAAGAACCGGCCGACGATGGCTGTCGTCACTGCGAGCACGATCGCGCCCCAACCGTGACGGGTGAGCACGGTTCAGTTGCCTCGGCTGATCGGGACCGAGGCGAGCAGCTCGGCGACGGCTCGCTGGGCGGTCAGCCCGCGTGCGGCGGCGTCGGCCCGGATCACCAGCCGGTGGCACAGCACAGCGGAGGCGACGGTCTTGACGTCGTCCGGCGTTCCGTACTGACGCCCGGACGAGGCCGCGTGGGCGCGGGTGGCGCGGGCGAGTTGCAGCGTGGCCCGGGGCGACATCCCGAGCATGATGCCCGGGTGCTTGCGACTGGCCTCGGCGAGGTCGACGAGGTAGGCCTTGAGCGGATCGGCGAGGTGCACGCCGCGCACGGCGTCGATCATCGCGATCACCTCGGCGGTGGTCACGACGGGGCGGAGGTCGATCAGTGCCTCGGTGGCGCCGTGCGCGTCGAGGATCGACAGCTCGGCTTCGCGCCCCGGGTAGCCGAGCGAGAGCCGGATGAGGAACCGGTCGAGCTGGCTCTCGGGGAGGCGGTAGGTGCCTTCTTGCTCCACCGGGTTCTGCGTGGCGATGACCATGAACGGCGGGCTCAACGGATGTGTGCGACCCTCGACGGAGACCTGACGTTCTTCCATCGCCTCGAGCAGCGCCGACTGGGTCTTCGGGGACGCTCGGTTGATCTCGTCGGCGAGGACGATGTTGGCGAACAGCGGGCCGGGCCGGAAGTCGAACGTCTCGGTCGAGCGCTGGTAGATGCTGACGCCGACGAGGTCGGTGGGTAGCAGGTCGGGAGTGAACTGCACTCGCTTCCATGTGCACTCGATCGACGCGGCGAGGGCCTTGGCGAGGCTGGTCTTGCCGACACCGGGGACGTCCTCGATCAGCAGGTGTCCCTCGGCCAGCAGGCAGACCACCGCCATCTGGATCTCGCGGGGCTTGCCGTGAACCACCCGGCCGACGTTGTCGGTGATCGCGTCGAACAGCGAAGCGAAGGTGGGGATCTGAGTCGTGGGAGCGGCCGTCACGGCTGCAAGGGTAGACGGCTGCGCAGGGCATTGAGTGTCAGTGGGGATACGGTGACGCTGTGGATTCGATGTACCTCGCTGTCGACATCGGGGGCACGAAGCTCGCTGCCGCGGTGGTCGACGACGACGGCCGAGTCGTCGTGCGCGACCGCGTCGCGACGCCGCAGCGCGACGTCTGGCCCGCGCTGGAGCGGCTCATCCTGCGCGTGATGGCGGCGGCGCCTGCGCCGCTCGTGGCCGTCGGCGCCGGCTGCGGTGGCCCACACGACCTCGCCTCGTCCACGGTGTCGCCGCTGCACATCCCGTCGCTGGTCGACTTCGATCTGCGCACAGCGCTCGCCGAAGCCACGTCCTTGCCGGCGTTCATCGACAACGACGCCAAGGCCCTCACCCTCGGCGAGGCATGGTGCGGCGCCGGTCGCGGCGAGATGAACATGGTCGGCGTGGTGGTCGGCACCGGCGTCGGCGGAGGCATCCTCTCCAACGGCCGCCTGTTGCAAGGTCGGCTCGGCAACGCCGGGCACATCGGCCACATCGTCGTCGAACCCGACGGTCGGCCGTGCTCCTGCGGTGGCGTCGGCTGCCTCGAGGCCTACGCGTGCGGGCCGGCGATCGAAGCCGAGACGGGCCGACCGCCTCAGCGCGCTCCGCAGTCGATCATCGAGCGCACCGGGCTGCTGGTCGGCCGGGCGCTGTCGTCGTTGGCCGCCGTGGTCGACTTCAAGCTCGCCGTGGTCGGCGGATCGGTGGCGTTGGGATTCGGCGAACCGTTCTTCGCCGCCGCCCAGGCCGAGGTCGCGCTGCGCGCCAAGCTGTCGTTCACCGAGCACCTCGAGATCCGGCGTGCCGGCCTGGGCGAGCTCGCCCCACTCGTCGGCGCGGCAGCGGTCGCGCGACGCGGGCTCGGCGTCGGCAGTCACGTCCCTACCCGCGGGTAACCCCGCGGTATCGTGGCGCCCATGCAGCCGACGTACACGCCAGAGGCCGAGGTCTACCGCGAGAAGGTCCAGGCGTTCCTCGCCGAGAAGCTCCCCACCAACTGGAAGGGCATCGGCCAGCTCGATGCCGGGGCGATGCAGACGTTCGTCACGGAGTGGCGGGCAGTGCTCAACGAGGCCCGCTACCTCGCGCCCGGCTGGCCGGCCGAGTACGGCGGTGGTGGCCTGTCGGCGCTGGAGCAGGTGATCGTCGGCGAGGAGTTCGCCAAGGCCGGCGTGCCGACCGGCGGCTACAACGACACGTTCGGCATCCAGATGCTGGGCAACACGCTGCTCCAGTGGGGCACGGACGAGCAGAAGGCGCACTACCTGCCACGCATCCTGCGCAACGACGACATCTGGTGCCAGGGCTACAGCGAGCCCAACGCCGGCTCGGACCTGTCCAACATCGGTCTGAAGGCCGAGCTCGACGGTGATCAGTGGGTGCTCAACGGTCAGAAGATCTGGACCAGC
>JAOBWQ010000348.1 GCA_025463425.1 Ilumatobacteraceae bacterium
GGCGCTGAGCACCGCAGCAGCGGCGAACGTGCGACCTGATGTGCGGTGGGCAGCCATGCTCAGAGCTCCCGGAGCAACTCGATGCGCTCTTCGAGCGGCGGATGCGTGTCGAACATCTGGTGGAACCGGCCGAGCCGGCCCTTGTCGGCGACGCCCGACATCGGCTGCTCGATCCACAGGTGTGCGGTTGCAGTGGTCGAGGAATGGGTGACCGTCGTGTCGTCGCGGAGCTTCTCCAGCGCCGAGATCAGCCCCGGCGGGTAGCGGGTCATCTGGCAGGCCGAGACGTCGGCGAGCGTCTCGCGCTTGCGGCTCACCGCAGCCTGCATCAGCTTGGCGATGATCGGCGCGAAGATCAGCAGCGCGAAGCCGATCAGCGCCAGCGGGTTGCCGGAGTCGTTGCGGTCTCCTGAGCGCCGGACCCGGCCACCGTTCCACCACATCATCCGGATCCCGAGATCGGTGAGGATCGCGATCGACCCGACGAGCGTGACCGTCAACGTCGACACGAGGATGTCGTAGTTGCGCACGTGGGACAGCTCGTGGGCGAGCACACCCTCGAGCTCGACCCGGTTCATCTTCTCGAGCAGGCCGGTGGTGACCGCGATCGCCGCATGCTTGGGGTCGCGGCCCGTGGCGAACGCGTTCGGCGCTGGGTCGTCGACGATGTACACCGCGGGCTTGGGAAGCCCGCTGGCGATGCAGAGGCCCTCGACGAGGTTGTGGAGCCGGCGGTACTGATCGGGGTCGGCTGGCTGAGCACGACTGACGCGAAGCGCGATGGCGTCCGACTTCCAGTAGGACAGGGCCGCCATCGTGCCGGCGAGGACGAGGGCGATGATGGTGCCGGCGATCCCGTACCCGACGAGCACCCCGATCGCTGCTCCGACGAGCACGAGGAGGACGACGAAGGCAGCGATGAGCGCGACGCTCTTGCGTTTGTTGGCGCGGATTTGTTCGAACATGGTGGTGGCAGACGGCTATCGGCGCGGGGCGCCGGCAGCGGAACGGCTCAGAACTGCACCTTGGGCACTTCGCGCGACACGAGGTCGGCTTCGAAGTACTCGCGCTTGGTGAAGTGCATCATGTTGGCGAAGATCACGGTCGGGAACGTCTGCAGCTTGTTGTTGTAGCCGAGCACGGTGTCGTTGTAGAACTGGCGGGCATAGCCGACACGGCCTTCGGTGGCCGTCAGCTCCTCCTGCAGGGCGAGGAAGTTCTGGTTCGCCTTGAGATCTGGGTAAGCCTCGCTGAGCGCGAAGACCTGGCGCAGCGCACCGGTGATCGCGGTGTCCGCTTCGGCCTGGGCACCGGGCGTGCTGGGCGCTGCGATGGCCGAGTTGCGGGCCTTGATGACGGCGTCGAGCGTCTCCTTCTCGTGGGCCGCATAGGCCTTCACGGTCTCGACCAGGTTGGGGATGAGGTCGATGCGGCGCTTGAGCTGCACGTCGATCTGGGCCCAGGCGTTCTCGACCTGGTTGCGGCGACGGATGAGACCGTTGTACATCACGACGCCGAAGATCAGCAGCAGCACAACGATCGCGACGACAATCAACAGGACAGCCATTGATTCTCCTTCGTTCAGATGTGGCGGAATGGTGCGGTAGCTCAGCTACCGGCAACTGGGTGCATCATACGGCCGAGGAACCGCCGCAAGCGGGACACTCGTCCGTCCCCGCTCGCCGTCCGCCCGGCCCGGCGGGCCAGTCGATCGGCCGCCAAGCGCTCGTAGATCGCCACGTACTGCTCGGCCAGGGTGGTCATGCTGAAGTCGTCGGCCCGGGCCTGACCAGCCTGCTGCAGGCGTTCGGCCAAGGCGTCGTCATCCAGCACTCGGCGCAGTGCGGCAGCGAGCGCGGCCGCATCACCAGGCTCGCAGAGCAGGGCGTCGACCTCGTCGGTGGCCACGTTCTGGTATCCCTGCAGTGAGCTCGCAACCACCGGCGTGCCGGCCGCCATCGCCTCGATCAGCACCACACCGAAGGACTCGCCGCGCAGCGAGGGCGCGCAGAACACGGTGGCGCCCTTGAGGTAGGCGATCTTGTCTGCGTCGCTGAGCCGACCGAGCCATTCGATGCGCGGGTGCTCCCCCACCGAGCTGCGCAACCGCTTCGTGTCGGGTCCGTCGCTGCCGATCAGGAGGCGCACGTCGTCGGGCAGGTCGCCGAACGCAGCCAGGAGCACGCCGAGGCCCTTGCGCTCTTCATGCCGGCCGCAGAAGAAGATCGTCCGTCCGGGAAGGTCGCGTGGTGTCGCGGTCCGGTAGCGGGGCAGTTCGAGCCCGTTGAAGAACACCTCGTACTCGCCGCCGAAGCTGTCCTGGATGAGCGCCTTCGCGTCCTTCGACACAGCGACGCGGACAGCGATGTTGTCGGCCAGCTTGCCGAGTGGAGCACGCAGGTACTTGTAGCCGTTCGACACCCCGGCCGCGTGGAACGTGGCCACGATCGGTGCGGGGTGCAGGAACAACGCCGTCTCGGTCGGCCCCGGCGCCAACGGCTCGTGCAGGTGCAGCACGTCGAAGTCCTCTTCGTTGAGCAGGCGGATCGTGCGCAGCTGGGCGGCCGGGTCGGGGGCGATCGGCGCGATGGATCCGTTCGACGCGGTCGGCAGGCTGTTGCCGAGCGGGCTGACGAAGCTGGCCGGTGGCGGTCCGTCGCATGGTCCGAGCACTCGTGCCTCGAGACCCATCCGACGCAGCTCGCGAGCCAGGCCCATCACCTGTTCCTGCACACCGCCCGGGATGCTGAGGCTGTAGGGGCAGATGATGCCGATCCGCAACCGCCGCGGTGCGACGTCCGAAGTGGGCGACGCGGGTTGCACGGCGTGAGCCTACCGTGCGCTCCAGCGCCCGGATCCGCCGCCGTCCACTACCGTGCGGCGATGCGCGCACAACGGATGATCTCGGTGGTCGGATGCCATGCCGAGGGTGAGGTCGGCGACGTGGTCGTCGGCGGCATCCTCCCTCCCGCGGGTGACACGGTGTTCGAGATGATGCAGACCATGGAGCGCGAGCACGACGAGATCCGCCGGTTCCTGATCTGCGAGCCGCGCGGCACCGTCACCCGTCATGTCAACATCATCGTCCCGCCGAAGACACCGGGCTGTCACGCCGGGGCGATCATCATGGAGCCGACCGAGTACGTACCGATGAGCGGCTCGAACACGATGTGCATCGCCACCGTCCTGCTCGAGACCGGGATGGTGCCGATGGAGGAGCCGGTAACCACGCTGCGGCTCGACATGCCCGGCGGCGTGGTCGAAGTCACCGCGGAGTGCCGTGACGGCAAGTGCGTGTCGGTCGAGATCGCCAACGTGCCCTGCTTCGTCGATCGGCTCGATGCGCCCCTCGAGGTCGAAGGCCTCGGCACCGTGAACGTGTCGGTGGCCTACGGCGGGATGTTCTACGGCATCGTCGACGTGACGTCGCTGGGCATGCGCATTGCTCCCGACCAGGCACGGGAGCTCGGCGAGATCGGCGAGCGGATCCGTCAGGCCGCTCGCGAGCAGTTCGACGTCGTGCACCCGACCAACCCCGACATCCGCGACGTCAGCATCGTGCAGCTCAACGAACCGTTCATCAGCGCCGATCAGCCGGTGCGCAACACGTGCATCTGCTCGCCAGGACGGTCCGACCGCAGCCCGACCGGCACCGGCACCTGTGCGCGCATGGCCGTGCTGCACGCCAAGGGCCAACTCCAGGTCGGTCAGGGCCTGATCCACGAATCAATCATCGGCTCACGCTTCTACGGCACCATCGTCGGTGAGACCACCGTCGGCGGACGCCCGGCGATCCTGCCCAGAGTGCGCGGCAGCGCGTGGATCACCGGGTTCAGCACCTACGTGCTCGATCCCACCGATCCCTACCCGCACGGCTACGTGGTCAACGATGCGTGGGGCACGGCGATGATCAT
>JAOBWQ010000414.1 GCA_025463425.1 Ilumatobacteraceae bacterium
CCACAGCCTGGTACGTGGTCCCGTCTGGATCGGTCGCGTCGTTCACGTTGGGCACGTTGCATCCGCCGATCTTCCAGCAGTCCCAGCTCAGCGTGTTGTTCCGCGAGTACGGCTCGTTGAACAGCTCAAACATCGTCGACGGATCGTCCTTGTAGGCGGTCGCGACCTCTCCCCAGAACGTGACCGACTGGGCGTCGGCCATCGGTCGCTGTCCCTCCGCCCGCTTCAATGCCGGCGCGGTCCAGTGCAGATCGAGGATCGCCACCATCCCGGCCGCATGGATCGCATCGACCCGGGACTTGACGCGCGCTTGGTACTGGGCCTTGGTCCCGGCACCGGCCGTCGGCGCCCCGTCGGTGCCGAGCCAGCAGTCCTCGTTGAGCGGGATGCGCACGACATCGATGCCCCATGTCGCCATCGTCTGGGTCTCGACGGCCGGATGATCGGGGACGTAGCCCTCCACACAGGCGTACTCCATGTCCGGCCAGTTCGCGCCGTGCGGCACCCAGATCTTCCCGTTGCGCGCGTCGACGAGCTCGTTGCCGACGACCTTCGGTTGCACAGGGCCGCTCGCGTCGGCACCCGCCGCCGGGACGGACTGGAGTGGTGCGACCGCAAGCGCGGGAGCGAGCAGGACGAGGGTGAGCGCCGAACGACGCAACCAACAGCGATTCACAGCCCTATCTTGCTCCTCTCGACCACATGTCCGCATCGGGGAAACCCCTACGGATCACTTCCGAGAGGCGTCGTGCAGACGCGCCGCAAACAGGTCGCCGACGGCTGCTGCGCCACTCGGCTCCGATCCGTCGTCCCGTTCTCACGAATCGTCCGTTCGAGCCCGATGCTCAGCCGGCGATCGGTTGGGCGTCACCCTTGCGTTGGGCTTGCTTGAGCCCGCCGACAGACCCCGACGGCGGCGCATGGGTGGGCACCGTGAACAGACGCGGGCGGTACCGGGTCGGGTCGCCACCGTTGTGCTGCTCCCAGCCGATGTCGATCTGGGAGAGGTCGACGATCAGATCGCCGGAGGGGTCCAGCCACGGCATGAGGATCGGCGAGTACGTCACCATCCCGACCGTGTTTCCACGGGGGAGGGCGGGCATCGTCACGACCGTTGTCCACGGGCCCCATGGAGCGTCGGCGGTGTCGATCACCACCGTCGACCCCAAGAACGCATCGGGCTTGGTGACGGAGTACCAGTGACCGTCGATCACGACCGGCCGCATCGCGTTCTCCGTGAAGAACCGGCTCGAGATCGCAACTGCTGCCGCCGGATCGGCGGACCACGCAGTCGCGGTCCGGTACTCCGGGACGGCGTCGAGTCGCCCTCGGGGCACCCGCGCCAACCACATCTTCGTCGCCGAGTGCGGACCGTTCTTGTAACCGCCCTCCCGGCTGAGGTTCTCGACGAAGCTGTTCCCGAAGAGGTAGGAGTAGTCGCCGTCGTCGGCCACGGCGAAGCCGTAGATCGGCGCCACGCCCGGGTTCGGTGCCGGTACGAAGCTGAGCCGCTGCAGGGACTGGACGTCGTAGGTCGCCAACCAGGTCTTGACCGGATGCACGTTGGAGCCGTCGAGCGGATCGGCGGGCACGGGGTCGCGGATGATCTCGATCCAGAACAGGCTGAGCGTGCTGCCATTGACCGAACCGCCGGCCGGCCAGAAGAAGTCGTTGAAGGATTCACCGGTGCCGGGATCGAACGACAGAACTGCGGCGGTCGTGCCGCGCTGCAAGGCGGTGAAGCATCGACCGTCCTGCACGAGTGCGGTGGAGCTGATGTACTGCCCCGCCGACATCGTCGCGGCGCGACCGGTGTAGTCGATGAACGTGTCCTGGAGCAGCCAGAGGAAGCGCTGCCCACCGAGCGGGATCACCCGCGGCGAATCGTGGCCGATGACGGGACCGACTCGTGCGGAGAAGAACGACTCCAGTCCGTCGGCGGAGAGGTCGGTGGCACAGCCGGCGTCCGTCGCGATGTAGTCGTGCGAGTACGCGGCGGCGGCCACGGCCGGCTTCGGAGCCGTGTCGGGCGACGGGGATGCTGTCGGCGCCCGCTCGGTCGAAGCGAGATCTGCGGGAGCCGGCGCTTCCGACACGGGCAGTTGCATCGCGGTCGAGGTCGCGTCGCCGGCGCGGCTCGATCCACGCAGCACGGGAACCGCGACGACGGCTCCGACCACCGCGAGGAGAGCAAGCCGGCGGAGCACGGTGGACATTCGGCTCCTCTCTCCACTCGAGCGGTTGGACGCCGACACCGTAGGCGCGCTCACAGCGGGCGGGTGTACTGCACCTCGGCCACGGGGTTGGGGGTATCGACGCCGGGCATCGCCGGGCCGGCCCACATCGACTCTCGACCGACCCAGCTCCAGCCGACCTTCTCGTAGAACCGCCGGGCACGGGAGTTGTCGCGCAGCGCCCACAGGCTGGCCTGACCGAAACCTCGGGAGCGGAGCCACTCCTCGCTGGCTGTCATCAGCGTCGTGGCCAGTCCCGATCCCCAAGCGACCGGGCGCAGGTAGAACGAGTAGACCTCGCCGCCGTCGCCGGCGGTCTCGATGCCGTCGACTCGTTCCGGTCCGACGACCGAGAACCCGACGACTTCGCCATCGATCTCCCCTGCGAACGTGCAGGTGGTCGCGTTGTCGAGCCAGCTCCCGCCGCGCCACCACGTCCGCCGCACGGCGTCGAACTCGTCCGCGTCGAGGTACGCGTCAGGGAACAGGCCGCGGTACGCGGTGCGCCAGCCCTGGACCTGGGCGTCGCACATCGCGTCCGCGTCGGTGTACCGCGCGGGACGAACGTGGATGGTGGGCGATATGGTCATCAGCCCATCGTGGCAAATGTGGCGCGGCCGAGGCCGCGAGATTTCAGACGGCGAGCAGGTCGCGTGCGCCGGTGTCGCTCGACGGGTGGCGCAGCTTGCTCATCGCCCGCGCCTCGATCTGGCGGATGCGCTCACGGGTGAGGTTGAAGTGCTCGCCGACCTCTTCGAGGGTGCGCGGCTCGCCGCGGTCCAGGCCGAAGCGGAGCTTGAGGATCTCGCGCTCGCGCTCGTCCAGCGGAGCGAGCAGACGGGAGATCTCCTCGGGCAGCAGCGCAGTGGCGGCAACCTCGAACGGGGACTCGGCCGAGCGATCCTCGACCACGTCGCCGAGCTCGGCGTCGCCGTCTTCGCGCAGCGGCTCACTGAGCGACAACGGCTCAGCGGCGAACCGCAGCGCCTCGGTGACCTTGTCCTCGGGCATCTCGACCTCGCGGGACAGCTCGGCCAGCGTGGCCGGGCGGCCGTACTTCAGCTCGAGCCGGCTGCGGGCCTTCTGCAGCCGGGCGAGCGTGTCGCCGGCGTGGACAGGGAGGCGGATCGTGCGGCCGGTGTTGGCGATGCCGCGCGTGATGGCCTGACGGATCCACCACGTGGCATAGGTGGAGAACTTGAAGCCCTTGCGCCAGTCGAACTTCTCGACCGCGTGCATGAGGCCGAGGTTGCCCTCCTGGATGAGGTCCAGCAGCGGCAGGCCAGAGGCCTGGTACTTCTTCGCGATCGAGACCACGAGACGCAGTTTCGACTGCACGAACGCGCGCTCGGCCTCTTCACCCTCTTTTGCCTGACGCCGAAGCTCCCGCTTCTTGGCTGCCGTGATGTCCTTGCCAGCAGAGTCGAGGTCGACGATTGCCGACTTGCCCGATTCGATCAACTTCGCCAAACGGACTTCGTCGTCCTTGGTGAGAAGTGTGTACTGACCGATGT
>JAOBWQ010000441.1 GCA_025463425.1 Ilumatobacteraceae bacterium
AGCGGCTTGAGGCTCATAGTGAGAAGCTCCATGTGTTGTTGTTGACGTGTTGTCGGCAGCGCCGGATGGCGGCCACCGCACGGGCGTTAGCACTCGACGAGTGCGAGTGCTAATGGTAGGGCCTGGCGAGCCAAGATGGCAACCGCAACCCGCGACGATCGAGTTTTGACCGATTCGAGCCTGCGCCCGAGCGGCCCAGCAGGCCGGTCAGCTCGCGGCGAGCACCAGACCGGCGGCGATGACGAGGACCTCGTCCTCGCGTTGCAGGGTGAGTGGCTCGGACTTGGCGGGGTTGACCACGACCTGGCCGGACTCGGCGCGGCGGTAGCCGATCGCACTCTGGCCCAGCGAGGAGGCCGTCGTGACGATGTCGGCGAAGGTCTTGGCCAGGTGGGCTCCGTAGAGCGGTGCCTTGCGCAGCTCGATCGAACATCCCTCGCGATCGAACAGGTCGTCGAAGACCTGGCTCAGCTCGCCGCGTTCGCTCAGCTGGGCGAGCATCAAGCTCGTCAGCTCGTCGCTGACCACGAAGTCGTCGACCCCGGTGGCCTCGGCGAGCGCGGCGTTGCGCTGATCGATCATCTCGGCGACGATGCGCACCGGTCCGACCTCTTCGTTCTGGCGGACCTGGTTGAACGCCAACAGCGTCAACAGCGTCCGGGCATCGGCCTCGTCGTCGTCCAAAGCATTCCGGTATCCGAGCACGATCACCTCGTGGAACGACCTGCGCGCCGCGTGGGCTGCAACGAGCTCGGGGCCGCCGCCCAGCTCGCTGACCTCGAGCGAGACGTTGCGCGTCGACAACTGGCTGCGCACCGCAGCGACGTCGACCAGCGCCGGATCGAGCATGAGCTCGATCGTGGTGCGCGAATCGAGGAACTCGTCGAGCTCTGCGATGACCCGCGGGCCGAGCGTGCTCCAGCCCGCGATGACGATGCGACGCTCGGACGAGGTCTGGACGGGCTGCTCGCACGCCAGCACCGTGCCCTTGACCGGCGACGCACCGACGAGGAACAGCGAGTCGTCCTCGACGACGGCGATCAACTGGTCGCCATCGTTGAACACGTGGGTCGGCTCCGGGTTGAGCTCGACGACACCGGCGTTCGTCAGCACGCCGATGACCGCGCACTTCTCGAACGCGAGCTGGGTCTCGGCGTAGGTCTTGCCGACGAGCGCAGGGAACGGTGCGAAGTACAGCTCGTCGCCGTCGAAGTCGAGCAGCTCCTTGAACACGCCGCTGAGCCCGCGCTGGCGGCACGCTTGCGCCGTCAGCTCGGCGACCACGCTGTCCGAGCTCACCGTGTAGAGGCCGTCGCCGAGCAACGACTTGAGCGACGCGGCCGCGTCGTTGTCGGAGACCTCCGCCACGATGTGCGCGTGCGCCGGCTTCGCACCATCCGCACTGCGCGCCGAACGGATCGCGAGCAACGTCTTCACCGTGGAGCTGTCCTTGCCGTCGCCGACGATGACGACCGACCGCGCGCCGGCGAGGTTGGCGAGCTCGAGGTTCTTCGTGGACCACGGTTCACCGCTGCGGCACACGATGCGAGTGGTCTTGGTGTCGTCGATCGCGTCGCGGAGCGTCTCTTCCATCTCCGTCTTGTCGACGTTGGCGAGAACGACGACGGCTGACTTCTTCAAGCTCTCGTTGGCGATCACCAGCTCGCTGACGATGGCCGGCACGCGAGGCGACCAGCCGAGGATGAGCGTGTGCTCCTCCTCGATCACCGTGCTGCGGCCTTTGCGCAGCTCCTCGATCTGCTGATCGACCGAGTTGGCGATCAGACCGATGAGGCTGCCGACGATGAAGATGCCGGCAATGGTCATCGCCAGCATGACCATCCTCGTCGGCCAACCGTTCTCACCGGCGAACGTGCCGGGATCGAGCACACGGGTCATCGCCAGGAAGAAGTTCTCACCGAGACCGTGCGCCGGGTTGCCATCGCCTCCGACGCCGGTCAGCTGGAAGATCGTGAGGATCGCGGCGCCGATCAGGATCACCGTGACGGAGAGGATGCCGAGGTAGGCAATGACGACGGACGGACCGCGTGAAAGCGCCGCATCGAAGCGGTAGCGCAACTTGGCGGCGATCGACGGCGAGCCGGAGTCTTCGCTTCCGATCGCCACCGCGCCCGAGTCCGTCGTGTCCTTGACCGCTGCCTCTGCCATCGTCTGCCTCTTCCGCCACTCGCGTCCTGCGTGAACGCGTCATTGTTGCACACCGCTCGGTCCGGTCGGAATGACTGCCCGACGGTTCGAGACCGGCACGGTCGACGGCTCAGCCGAGCGGCTGGGTCAGGTCGTAGAGCGTCGTCGAACCGACCGTGACCGTCGTGAAGTTGGCCTCGACCCAGGCGCGGATCGAGCTGGCATCCGAGCTGTTGCCACCGGTGCCGCCAGCGACGAAGTAGTGGATCTCTCCGGCCGAGACGAAGCCCTGAAAGGCCGCGAGGGTCGGCGTCGGATCCGTGCCGTTGAAGCCGCCGATGGCCATCACCGGGTCACCCGAGGCGAGCTGGTAGCCCGAGGCGTTGTTGGCACCGATCGTGGCCAGCACCCAGGTGTACTGCCCGGCGTTCTCCTGCAGCTTCGTCACCAGCGCCGCGCTCGGCGCGCTCGCTTCGAGCAGCCCACCGCCGCCACCCGTGCCCCCACCGGGGAGGCCGCCACCGGGGAAGCCGCCGTTGGCTCCGCCGACGTTGCCGGCGCCGGGAGGCGTGAACGTGCCGTTGCCACCCCTCGGGAAGCC
>JAOBWQ010000442.1 GCA_025463425.1 Ilumatobacteraceae bacterium
CTCGGAGACAACGTAGCCGGGCGAGGCCGTTCACTAGGGTGGCGACGTGATCCTGACCGACCGCACGCTCCGCGAAGAGATCGCCGCGGGGCGCATCATCATCGAGCCGCTCGACGAGACGTGCATCCAACCTTCCTCGATCGATGTCAAGGTCGGCAACCTGTTCCGCGTCTTCCGCAACCACACCGCCGGCCTGATCGACGTCAAGCAGGACCTGGAGGACCTGACCGAGCTCGTGACCATCGGCGAGGATGGCGTGTTCATGCTGCATCCGGGCGAGTTCGTGCTCGGCACCACGCTCGAGCGGGTCGGCGTGCCGAACAACCTCGTCGCGCGCATCGAGGGCAAGTCGTCGCTCGGCCGCCTCGGCCTGTTGATCCACTCGACCGCCGGGTTCATCGACGCCGGCTTCGACGGGCACATCACCCTGGAGCTGAGCAACGTCGCCAGCTTGCCGATCACGATCTACCCGGGCATGAAGATCGGGCAGATCAGCTTCGTGCAGATGACGACGCCGGCCGACAACCCGTACGGCAGCGGGGCACGCGGCAGCAAGTATCAGGGCCAGCGCGGTCCGACGCCGAGTCGCTACTTCGAGAACTTCGCCAAGGACTGATCGGCGAGGAGCTGTTCGGCCGGCGGGGTGGCTCGGCCGCTCTCTGCAAGCCACTGCCGAACGACATCGCTCGGCTCGATCGTGCCGGTGACGGGGTCGTAGCCGAATGCCGTCTCGCCATGCCGTCCCCAGTTGACGACGTAGTCAATGAAGGCCAGCGCCGCCGGCGACGACTCCGCACCACGCAGGCGCCCGAGACACGCGGTGTACACGGGCGCATCGGCGAGTGCCCGCCACGGGACAGCTGGATTGGTGAGCCAACTCGTGACGCCGTCGATGAGCATGATCCCCATCCCACCGCGCACGAGCTGGAGCCCGACCGCGACATCGTCGACGAGCGAGTGCGAGGCGCTGGAGTGTGCCGGGAACAAGCGCTCGGCGAGCTCGATCGACTTGTGCTCGGACATCGTGATCAGCGGATCACCGATGAGATCGTCGATGGGGATGGGCCCCGGCGATGTCCGCAGCGCCGGATGATCGGACGGGAAGGCGGCCCCGGATCGACCGAGCTCGAAGAACGGGATCGGCTCGATGTCGTGCGCCGGACCGAGCGTGCCGTGCTCGAGCGCGAACACCGCGATCTCGGCCCGTCCGGCCCGGACGTCGGTGCAGATCGCGTCCTCGTCGGCCGAGATGATCCGAACGGTGAGGTTTTCGAAGGTCTTGGTGATCTCGGCGATCGCTTCTGGGATCATCGGATGGATCCGGCGGGTCTCGCCGATGATGGTCAGGCTCTGCTGGCGCGAATCCTGGATCTGCTCACTGGCCCGGCGGATGTGCTCCGCGGTGTCGACGAACGCGCGCAGATGGATGAGCATCCGCTCGCCCGCCGGGGTGAGGATGGAGCCCGATGGTGCTCGCTCGAGCAGGGTCAGGTTGAGCTCTCGCTCGAGGCGGGCGATGTGCCCGCTCACCGCTGGTTGCGACATGTGCAACGCATGTGCGGCAGCTCGGAACGATCTGGTGCGGACGACCTCTTCCAGACACAGCACCTGCTGCAACGCAACCACGGCATTCTCCCTCTACGGCCTATCCCCGTCGACAACTGTGACACAGCCCGTGCACACGTGCACAACTCTTGATGTCGGCGCGGCGCAGTTCAGGTCGGGTTGCGGAAGTCCCGGCGGAGGCGGCTGGCGAGGGCGGCCGCGTACATCAGCATCAGGCTGTTCTCCTCGCGAGCTGCCACCGGATCGGTCGCGGCATCCAACTCCTCGTCCAGCAACTCGTACAGCTCCCCGAAGCTCGCTCCGTGGACCTCGTGGCCCATCGCGCCGAGATGGCCCTCGATCGAGCTGCGCACCCGGTCGCGCAACTCGGTCGTCTTGGCGATCAACGCCTTGGCATCGGCCGTCTCGATCTCGCCGGCCTCGTGGCGCCGATACAGCGCGCACGTGAACAGCCCGCACAGCGTCGGCCGATCGGCGTAGACGGTGCACACCGAACCGTCGAACGCGGCGCACGGCTGGGTGATGGCGGGATGTTCGTCCTTCGTCGTCAGCGTGACGCCGACCGACCGCAGTGCGGCGACGTTGTCGCTGGCGGCCAAGGTGACCGCGCGGAACAGGGTGCCGTCGCAGCAGATGCCGCACCCGATGCAGATCGAGTCGCTCAGCGCGCGCCGCTCATGCCGGGCTGCTCATGTCAGCTGCGTCACTCACCGGCGACGGGCACATTGAGCGGCGCCGCGGCCAGCCCCTCGGCGCGGATCCGCTCGCCGTTCTCGATCGCGTCGAGGAGGTGGATCGCGATGTCGGCGACCTTGACCTGATCCTCTTCCATGCCGGCAGCCTTCACGCCGTCGTCGAGCATGATGAAGCAGAACGGGCAGGCGGTGGCCACGCGGGACGCGCCGGTGGAGATGGCCTCGACCGCGCGTTCGTCGTTGACCTTGGTGCCGATGGTCTCTTCCATCCACATCCGCGCACCGCCGGCACCGCAGCACATGCCCTTGGTGCCGTTGCGGGTCATCTCGACGACCTCGATGCCCTTGATCGAGCCGACCACCTTGCGCGGGGCGAGGTAGACGTCGTTGTGGCGGCCGAGGTAGCAGCTGTCGTGGTAGGTGATCCGCTCTTCGAGCGTGGCCTCGCTGACGTCGAGCTTGCCGCTCTCGATCAGCGACTCGAGCAGCTGGGTGTGATGGACGAGCTCGTAGTTGCCGCCCAGCTGCGGGTACTCGTTCTTCAGCGTGTTGAAGCAGTGCGGGCACTGGGTGATGATCTTCTTGACGCCCATGCCGTCGAGCATCTCGATGTTCGGCATCGCCAGCATCTGGAACAGGTACTCGTTGCCGCTGCGGCGTGCCGAGTCCCCCGTGCACATCTCCGACGGACCGAGGATGGCGACGCTGATGCCCGCCCGCTTGAGCAGCTTGGCCATCGACTGGGTGACCTTCTTGTTCTTGTCGTCGAACGACCCAGCGCAGCCGACCCAGTACAGGTACTCGGCCTCGAACGGCTCACCCGGATCGACCACGGTGACGTCGAGGCCCTTGGCCCAGTCGCCACGCTCACCCTGGGCCATGCCCCATGGGTTGCCCTGGTTCTCCATCGCCCGATAGGCGTTGCCGAGCTCGGCCGGGAAGTTGCTCTCCATCAGTGAGAGGTAGCGGCGCATGTCGAGGATCTTGTCGAGGATCTCGATGTTGACCGGGCAGATCTCGTCGCACGCCTTGCAGCTCGTGCACGCCCAGATCTCCTCGGCAGTGATCCGCTCGAACAGCGAGTTGCTCGAGATCTTGATCTCGCCGTCCATGCCGATCGGTGGCGAGACGTGCGCGGCCGCAGTCGCGGCCATGACCTCGCCGGTCTTGAGCACGATCTCGCGCGGGTCCAGTGGCTTCCCGGTGGCGTGGGCCGGGCAGACGCTGGTGCAACGACCGCACATCGTGCACGCATCGGTGTCGAGCAGTTGCTTCCAGGTGAAATCTTCGACGACCGACGCGCCGAACGTCTCCAGCGACGTCTCGGTGAGGTTGGGCATCGCCTTCATCGCGCCCTTCGGACGGTCGCGGTCCTTGAGGTACATGTTCAGTGGCGAGGTGAACATGTGGCGCAGCATCGTCACCGGCAGGATCGCCAGGAACGTGATGAACGCGAGCACGTGAAGACCCCACGAGGCCTGGTGCCAGATGTCGAGCGTGTGCGCCGAGTGGCCGGTGAACAGGTTGCTGACCGGGTACCCGATGAAGCTCCACTTCTCGAAGCCGGGCTGGTCCTGCTGCGCGATGCGCACGCCTTCGGCGAGGAAGCCGCTGATGCCGATCGTGAGGAACGTGCCGAGGATCAGCGCGTGCTCGGGCTTGGTCTTGATCCGGATGCGATAGGGGCGCTGGATGTAGCGACGGGCGATCGCGAACAGCAGGCCGCCGACGAACACGGTGCCGGCGAGGTCGCCGACGAACGCATAGCCCATGTACGTGCGGCCGTGGAGGAACTTCAGCTTCGGCGGCAGCTGGTGGTCGACTTCGAGCACGGTGGTGACACCGAGCAGGACGAGGAAGCCGAAGTAGATCATCGAGTGCATCAGGCCCGCTGCGGAGTCGCGCAGGAGGGTGCGCATGTAGACACCGGCACGGAAGTCGGCCAGGCGGCGCCTGGCGTTCTTCGGCGTGGTGCGCCGCCGGTCCGGACCACCGCGCTCCCAGTTGCGGACGCGATCGGCGAACGCGAACGCGCCCCAGAGGATGAGCGCGGGCACGACTGTGTAGAACGCGATCTGCAGGGGGCCGGGGATGCCGCTGAACGTCTCGCGTGTGATCTCGCTCTTGTCGTGCCACTTGGTGATCAGCGGGATGATGCCCGAGGTCACGGTGAAGATCGCCATGAAGATGCCGATCGTGATCACCAGTTGGTGCGGCTTGAAGCGCTTCGGAGTTTTGTCCGGCGAAGGTGTGGACGCGTGAGTGCTCATGACGGTGGAAACACTAGTCACCCCTCGATGACGCAAGCCCATTGTCCGTACAGGCCACAGGTCTTCCATCTGTCATGATTCCTGCACGAATGTTCGAGCGTGGGACAGCGCTCGGCGGGGAGAACATCATGAAGCGTGTCGCGGTGTCGTTGTTGGTCGCAGTTGGCCTGTTGAGCGCTGTGGTGGAAGTGGCGCCGGCGCGTGTGGCTGCCGCGAGTGATGTCGATCTGGCGGTCGACACGGTGACCGCGACGCCTCCGTCGGTGCTCGCAGGGGAGACCGTGCAGGTATCCGCGGTCGTGCACAACGTCGGACCGAACGACGCGACGGCGGTCAGTGCGGTGGTCTTCACCCTGCCCGACGGGGTGACCTTGGCGCCGGGATCCGGATGCACCGACGCAGCGCCCGAGGTGCAGTGTGTCACGACCAACTCGCTCCTGGCTGGCGCGGACGAGACCGTCTCGATCAATGTCGTCGTGGACGCTGCTCCGTCCGGAGCGATCGTTGTGGCGCTGACGGGCGTCGATGACGATCCCGATCTGTCGAACAACTCGGGCAGCGCCTCGATCGCTCTCGCACCCGCCACGACCGGTTCGATCACGGGCCACGTTGTTGTTGCGGGCGCGACAGCGCTCTCCGGCTCCATCACATTGCTGACCTCGAACACCGGGAACTACGTCGGCAGCGCACCGATCGACGTCACCGGCGAGTACCACTTCGACAACATCGCGTTCGGCACCTACCGGTTGCAGGTGAACGCAGGCGGACTGCAGTCGCGTTGGTACCCATCGA
The DNA here is from genome assembly GCA_025463425.1 of Ilumatobacteraceae bacterium. Classification (GTDB taxonomy): domain Bacteria; phylum Actinomycetota; class Acidimicrobiia; order Acidimicrobiales; family Ilumatobacteraceae; genus WLMZ01. The sequence goes on from JAOBWQ010000442.1 coordinate 5,324, forward strand.
GCCCCGACCAGGGCGGCTCGTCGACCGTCACGATCGACGCAGGTACGCCGGCAGCCAACAATGTGGACGTCACCTACCCAACCGGCTCGATCAGCGGCACGGTGAGCTTCCGCAGCAGCGGTCTGGGCTCGGTCAACGTGTCCATCCAGCCCGTGAACGCGATCATGTTCGGCTATGCGTCGATGACGACCGACAGCGACGGGACCTTCATCTTTCGGGGGCTCGAGCCCGGCAGCTACCGCGTGCAGACCTCCAGCGCCACCGGCTCCGCGACGTACGGCGGCGACACGGCCCCCCTCCCCGTCGTCGTGGGCGCGGCCGATGTCACCGGCATCGACCTCGTCGTGCCACCCGGCGTGATCAGCGGCACGGTGGTCGATTCGAGCGGCGCACCCGTCAGCTCCGGCGCAGTGAACGCGACGTTGCAGTCGTATCCGAACAGCGCTCGTGGCGTCGCAGTGGTCAATGGCGTGTTCTCCGTGAGTGGGTTGGTGCCTGGCACGTATCGCCTCACGTACACATCGAACAGCGGCGCTCCGTACACGCACCCGATCGACGTCACGGTGTCGGACGCGCTGCCCGATGTGACAGGTGTGGCTCTCGCCCTGCCGTCACCCGCGAGCCTGCAGGGAACGGTCTATTCGGCACCCGGTGTCCCTGCCACGAACACTTGGGTCTACATCTACCCGACCAGTGGGATGGCCATGGGAATCGGCGCGGTCACCGACGAGAACGGCTCGTACCAGTTCACCAACGTGTCGCCCGGCAGCTATCGCATCCAGACGACCATCGGGACGACGACCTACTACTACCCGAGCAGCCCTGACTCCAGCACGGCCCAGACCGTTGCGGTCGGGTCAGGGCAGACGCTCACCGGGCTGGACATCTCCAAGCCGAGCGGTGCGATCAGCGGACACATCTTCAACGGCGCCGTCGGCATCGAGGGCCTGACGGTCAGCGTCACGTCACCGACCGGCTATCCCGTCTACGCGACGGCGGTCACTGATGCGAACGGTGCCTACACCGCGAACGGTCTGCCACCGGGCACCTATCGAGTCGGGGTGGCAGGGCCGGGCTTCAGCAGCCGCTACTACCCGTCAGCGACCAGCACCTACCTCGGCAGCGACGTGGTCCTCACCGCGAGCGGCCCACTGACAGGCATCGACATCACCTACCCGACGGGGGCCGTCAGCGGCACGGTGATGTACCGCGGCGCCCCGGTTTCGGGCACGACCGTCACCGTCCAGTCCTTCATGACGATGGGCTACTACGCCGCGACGACCAACGCCTCCGGCCAGTTCACGGTTCACGGCGTCGACCCGGGCTCGTACCAGATCCGCGCCAGCGGTGCCCAGGGCTCCGCCGTGTGGGGTGGGGAGATGTTTCCGACCAACGTCACCGTTGCGAGCGCGGAGGTCACCGGCATCGCGCTCGTGATCCCGCCCGGCATCATCTCCGGTCAGGTGATCGACTCGATGGGTCTGCCGGTGAGCCAAGGCAACGTCACGGCGCAGCAGGTGGGCGGCTCGTTCAACCGATCTGCCGCGCTCGTTCCAGGCGGCGGGTTCACGCTGTCCGGCCTCGAGGTGGGCACCTACCGGTTGCAGTACTCCTTGTACGGCGCGAACAACTACACCCACCCGACGGACCTCACCGTGTCGGCGATGTCCCCCGACGTCACCGGTGTGCAGATCAGCCTGGCGCTCCCCGGCACGGTGACGGGAACCGTGTACCAGTCTGCGGGAGTGCCCCAGCCCAACACCTACGTGTCCCTGGCGACGAGCACCAGCGTCGCCATGGGCCTGTCCACCACCACCGACGCCGGAGGTCATTACACGTTCACCAACGTCGCGCCGGGCTCGTACCGAGTTTCCGCAACGATCGGGATGACCACCTACTACTACCCCAATGCCTCGTCACAGGTGAACGCCACGCTCTTCACGGTGGCAGGAGGCCAGACTGTTTCAGGCATCGACATCTCCCGTCCGGCTGGATCGATCAGCGGTCGTATCACCGGCGGAACCGATCCCGTGACCGGGTCGGTGACGATCTTCACCCAGACCGGCATGTATGTGATGAACGTGGGCATCGGCGCGAACGGGGCGTACACGGCCGGTGGACTCGACGTGGGGACGTACAAGGTGCAAGTCAATGGCAACGGATACCCGAGCCGCTACTACCCATCGACGACGGACTTGTTCTCGGCGACGGCGGTGGCAGTGACCGCTGCGAGCCCTGCCGTGACTGGCATCGACATCAGCTACCCGTCGGGCTCGGTCAGCGGAACCGTCACGCGACGCGGCGCAGCCGTCTCGATGACGGCGGTGTACGCCGAGAGCACCTCCGGCTCGATGCTGCAGTTTGGCCAGGTGACCACAGACATGGCCGGACAGTTCACGATCCGCGGAGTCGCTCCGGGCACCTACCGCGTCCGGGCGAGCGGGATGATGGGCGCGGCGTACTTCGGTGGCGGCGCCGGAACGATCGTCACCGTCGGGACTGTCAATGTGGCCGGGATCGACATCGTCCTGCCACCCGGGTCGATCTCCGGCACGGTCACCCAGGCGAACGCTCAGCCGGTGGTGAGCGGCTCGATGGACGCGTACGTGGTCGATGGCACCGGGACGGTCACCACGCAGTCGTATTTCACGACCGTTTTCTCGGGCGGATTCTCGTTCGTCGGGCTCCCCTACGGCACCTACGAGTTGCGGTTCCGGACGATGCTCAACGTCACCTACGTCAACCCGACACGCGTCACCATCAACGCGGCGACGCCGGATGCGCTTGGCGTCTCGGTTCAACTGCCCGCTGTCAGCTCGATCTCCGGTCGGATCACCTACGGCGCCGGTGGGCCGCCGGCGACCGCCGCGCAGGTTTCACTGTCGCGTCTTGACGGGTCATTCGTCGGGTCGCAGTCGACCAACGCCACGGGCGACTACGTGTTCAGCGACCTCTTCCCCGGGACATACTTCGTGTCCACCACAATCGGCTCTGGCACTCTCTACTACCCGGGGGTGAAGACGATCGGGTCTGCGACGACGATCGCGCTGACGGGTGGCACGAGCCGTACGGGCATCGACATCGCGGTGCCGGCCGGGTCGATCAGCGGCACGATCATGCGTGGCACCGTGCCGGTGTCAGGGGCCACGGTGTCCGTCACCACTGCGTCCGGACTTTCGAGCTACAGCCCGACGTTGACCGACTCGAGCGGCCACTATGTGGTTCGCGGGCTGGAAGTGGGTCAGTACGCGATTCGGGTGTCGCCTCCGGGTGGGGCGCAGACGGCGTACGGCGGCACGCTGACCCCGTCGGCCCTCAACATCACAGCCACCCAGCCCGTTCTCACCGGCATCGACGTGGTGCTGCCGTCCGGATCGATCTCCGGAACGCTGCTCACCGCTGCAGGGCAGCCCGTTTCCTTCGGTCAGGTCACCGCCCTCCGCAATGGCGTGCTCGTCGGCGGCGCCAATGTCTCGCTCGGCCAGTTCACCATCTTCGACCTGGAACCGGGCACGTATCAGCTCGCCACATCGATCAGCAACTTCAACGCTCTGCCATACACCTTTCCGGGCACGTTCATCCTCACGAACGCCAGCCCCAGCATCACGGGTGTGCAGTTGCAGCAAGCCGTCGCATCGATCTCCGGAACCATACGGACGTCGGCGTTGGCGCCCGCAGGTGGCGTTCTCGTGCAACTGTTTGGCAACAACAGCCCGTTGAGTTCGGCCACGACCGCAGCAGACGGGACGTACCGGTTCGACAATCTCAGCCCCGGCTCCTATCGGGTCGGGACGACGCTGTTCGATGCGCTGGGAGGGAACCCGTACTACTACCCGGGCGTTCGTGTGGCTGACAACTCATCCTCGGTCACCGTTGTGAGTGGTCAACCGACGACCGGTGTCGACATCACCTTCCCAGTTTCCGGAACCATCACCGGGCGAGTCACTGGCTCCGGTGGGGCAATGGTCGGCGCGACCGTGAAAGCGACCGTGCTGTCCTTCACGTACATCCCGCCGGTGGTGGCCACGACGACGACGAACTCCAACGGCGATTACACCCTCACGGGTATACCCACCGCTTCCAACGTGGTCGTCCAGTTCGTGCCCCCGGCGGGGTCTGCCGCCTCCAGCGAGTACTGGCCGAACGCCAGCAGTGATACGTCGGCGCAGCAGATCGTTCTGGGCAGCGGCCAGACACGGGCCAATGTGAACGCCGTGCTGGACGCCCCGAGCAGCATCGGCGGGTCGATCACGGCGAACAACACCGCTGTGTCAGCGACCGTTTACCTCGTGCAGAACTCGACCATCGTCACATCGATGACGACAACGATGGCCGGCACCTACTCGTTCACGGGTCTGACTCCCGGCGACTACATCGTCTACGCGTCTTCCTACAGCGGCGACGTCCTCAACTCCACGCCCTACGCCGGGACCTACTTCGGCGGAGGGCTGACCCACCAGACAGCAACGATCGTGACGCTCGGAGTGGGTCAATCGCTGAGCACTACCAACATCTCGCTCGCCACGGGTGCCACGATCTCCGGACGCGTGACCGGTCCGTCCGGCGAGCCATTGGGCAGCGTGGGTCTCAACATCTTCCCCGCCGACAGCAGCGGCGACTACGAGCACCGCGTGGTCTTTGCGACGACAGCGCCCGATGGTACGTACACCGCGCGCGGGTTGCCACCGGGAACGTTCAAGATCACCTTCAACGCGTTCGGCGGGATGAGCAACTACGGCAACCTGCAGGAGTACTACTCGAACGCCCACGTGTTCGAGCAGGCGCAAGCCATCGCGCTCACCGCCGGTCAGCACCTCACGGGGATCGATGCACAGATCGATCGCGGCGTCTTCGGCACGATCACCGTCCGCAACGCGATCGGATCGGTCCTGCGCTCCTACGACACGATGCCGCGTCTCTGTCCGGCGCCGAACGGGGTCGAGACCGGGCAGCCCACCGCGACCTGGCCGTGCGGCCAGAACATCGGCGGCTACCCGATGACGCAGGACCCGAACGGCACCGGGTGGATCGCCGGACCCGTCCCGCCTGGCACCTACGCTGTGAAGGCGCAAGCCGGGAGCGGACAGTTGCTCGGGGACACCGTGTTCCTCACCATCGCTGCTGGTGATTCGTTCACGTGCGACCTTGCCTATCCCGGTGCCGGCACCTCGACGTGCAGCATCGGTGGCCTCGCACCGACGGGGTCGGTGAGCGGCACCGTCACCGGCAGCGACGGCCAGCCGATCGGCGCCGTCACCGTCACCGCGCTGACCAGTGCGAGCGTTGCTCAGACGACGGCCACCACGACCGATTCGAACGGCCACTACACCCTTCGCTTCGTGCAGCCGGGCACGGTACGAATCCGGATGGAACCGCCGGTCTCCCGACAGGATCTGATCACGTCGTGGTACGCCACCTCCGGCACCTCCTACCGCTTCGATGACGCCACAGCCGTCACCATCGTCGCCAACACGAACGTTGCCAACGTCGATGCCCGTTTGGTCAAGTCGGCCTCAGGCACTGCGACCGTCACCAAGCTCGGATCGCTGTACACCACCAGCGCGACCCTCGTCGGCTTGTGTCGAGCTCCAGGGTTGGTCTCCGGCTTCACCTGCCCCGACGGATCGACGGCGTACGGCTCGTACGCGAACAACGGCGTCGCAACTGCAAGCAACTTGCCGCCCGGGATCTACACCATCCGCGCCGTCGAGACCTTCAACAACACGCCTGGACCGTCAACGAGCATCACGCTCGCTGCCGGGGACACGTTCACGTGCACGACGCCGCTCGATGCCACCCCCATCTGCACGATCACACCCGCAGTCGTCGACGACGGCGACGGCGTCTCGGCCACGGAAGAGGCCGGGGCCCCGGGCGGCGACGGCAACGGTGACGGCGTTCCCGATGCAACACAGGCCAACGTGACCTCCCTGGTCGACCCGTTCTTGCCAACCGGCACCAACGGGAGCAACTACGTCACGATCGAGGTTCCGGCGATCGCGAGCGCACCGAACGCTCAGCTGACTGCCGTCACGGTGACGGCCCCGCCCACGGTTGCTCCACCCGCCGGCGTGACACCTCAGACGAGCTTCGTTGGCTTCTCCGTCGCAAACCTTCCCGTTCCACCAGCGAACAATCCGGCCCAGCCGCCGACGACGGTTTCCATCGACGTCTACCTGCTCGAGCAGGCGAACGCGTATTACAAGTACACACCCGCCACCGGGTGGGTGGACCGGACGTCGCTCGTCACATTTGCACCGGCGGCCACTGACATCGGCAACGGGGTCATGCGCTGGAAGGCGATCATCACCATCACCGACGGTGGCCTCGGCGACGAGGACCACACCGTGAACGGCGTCATCGTCGACCCGGGAACGTTCGTGAACCGACGCGACGTCACTCCGCCGCGTTTGGTGTGCAGCGCGTCATCAGCGCCAACGTTCATCCTGAACCAGCCGGGAACCACGGTCTCTGCCGCCGTGACCGACGACTACAGCGGTGTCGCATCCGCGACAGCCTCGGCCACTGCGAGCACCGCCATTGCCGGCAATCGTCAGGCCACGGTGACTGCGACCGACCGGGCCGGCAACGTCGGGTCGGTCACCTGCCCATTCAAAGTGACCTACCGGTTCGACGGGTTCCGCGAGCCGATCACGTCCGGCACGATCAATCGGGCGAAGTCGGGCCAGGCGATTCCTGTCAAGTGGCGGATCACCGACTTCGCCGGACTCGCCGTGGCAGACGCGTCGAGCTTCGTCTCGCTGACCTCCAGGGCGACGGCATGCAGTGCGGGAGCTGCCGTCGATCCGATCGAACAGACTGCTACCGGTACCGGTCTGTCGTACAGCGGAAATGGCACCTGGATGTACAACTGGAAAACCACTGGTGTGGCTACCGGTTGCCGGACGATGACGCTGACGCTGCAGGGTGGGTTGACGCAGACGGCAAACTTCGAATTCCGCTAGAGATGGCCCGGTGTTGGCGCGGAGCCACCGATCCGGCACGTCACAATGGACCTGTGAATGGTGTGGGGCAGCGACGGATGGCGTACGAATCGACATCTCGTCTCGTCCACGTCGCGATGATCATCCTCGTGATCGGGCTGGTGATCGCGTGGGGCGCGGCGGGGAGTGCTCACGAGGCGGCGACCGCGACGTCTCGGGCCAGTCGCGCTGCCGTCGATCACACGCTGGAGTTGGCGGACGCGGCGGCGACGTTGGGCGGTGAGGTCGAGATGTCCGTGGGCGCGCTGAGCGAAGCCACCGGTTCGGCCTCGACGGCGTCGCAGTACGCGGTGGTGATCTCTCAGCAGGTGCGCGCCCTGATCGACGCCTTGTCCGGTGTCGGCGGTCAGCAGACCAAGGCCGTGGCCGACGTGGTCAACGAGCTCTCCAACGCCGAGGCGTCATTGCTCGAGACCGAGGGCGGACTGAACGAGGCGAACGACTCGCTGACCAACATCGGGCCCGGCGTCACCCAGGCGGTGACCACGCTGACGGCGGTGCCGGATCAGCTGCGCGCAGCGTCATCCGCCCTGGCCGCCGCCGAGACCGACGCCGACGACGCGCTGCTGCTGTGGCGCTTCGCGATCGTGCTCCTCGGAGCCGTCGCGCTGTTCATGCTGTGGTTGGTGGGCCGCTTGATCCGCCCGTTCGACACCCCTGCCTGACGTCCGGTCGCCACCCGACGATGTCACGAAATGTCATCCGTGCGATGACATTTCGTACCACCGTCGGCTCCTGCCTGCGTCAGCCGCCTGGCGCGACCGTCGTCGTCGGGGCCGGGCCAGGCGTGACCTGATAGGCATAGTGGAACTGGACGCCAGTCGGCGCGCCCTCCGCTGGGGCGAACGTCAGCGTGAAGTTCGAGCACGAAGCCGTGCCCACGAGCAGCCCGGCGAGTTCCTCGCTGGCGGCGCCGAGCCCGGACGTGTTGATCGGTCCGATGTCTTGGTAGTCACCGGTCCCGGCGATCTGCAGGTACGCCTCCAGATCCCCGCTCAAGACGCCGAACGTGTAGTTGGCGCCGCCATCGCGGGTCCACGTCGTGGTCTGCGTGCCACGGATCTGGATGTTGTCGCCACTCGGGTCGGTCAGCGTGGTCGAGCCGTTCCAGTCGAGCACCGCCGTGCCGTTGTCCTGCAGGGTGAGGTTGATGTTGCCGAGGTTGAGTTGCGTCAGGAAGTCCGTCGGCACGATCGTGAGCGGAATGAGCGTGCACGAGGCGCCGTCGTCGGTCTGGATGGTGGTCGACGTCGTCGGTGCTGCCGTTGGCGGGGTGGTCGGGTCCGGCGGCTTGGCGAGGTGGTAGGTGACGGGAACGGTGATCGGCTCGATGTCGACCGCACCTTCGGGGGCGAGTGCGGCGGGGATCACGCTGTTGCCCGATGACGTCAGGAACTCCACCACACTCGAGACGTCGGGATGACCGGGGAGGCTGTTGAGGATCGAGGTGGCCTTCGCGATCGCCTTGTGGATGAGGGTCTGCACGATCTTGTCGATCGCATCGGATTCCTGGAAGATCACGCCGGTTGCGGTGATCAGCTCGACGCCGGTCTCCTCCGCTGCCGGATCCGGGTCGGTGCCGGTCTGGTAGATGATGTCGTCCTCGTAGCCGCTGATCCCCTTGTGCAGCGTGCCCTTGATCGTCTTCGGTTGACCGGGTGGCACGACAGCCGA